>DAHVSI010000149.1 GCA_027324645.1 Castellaniella sp.
TGCCACATAGCCTGCCCAGCCGGCAGGAAAAAGAAGATGATAGTCACCAACACCTGGGGCGCGAGCAACAGGTAGGGCAGTGTCTTGTGGCTGAAGACGACGCGTTTGTCCATAAAACAAAAGGCACCCACACCTTGTGAATGCGGTGCCTGGTCATAAAAAACGTGGCTATTGTCGCATACTGTACGGCAACACCCCACTTACAAAGCGGGGTGTTGCCGTTAAACAGCACTGCTTTCTTATTTTACGCTTTTCTGGAAACGTTCAAGCAGTTCGTTGCTGCGCTTGACCATCTTCTTCAGGCCTTCCTCAGCACCGATCTTGCCCGAGAAAATGTCTTCCATCACGCCTTCTTCGGCATCACGAATTTGTGGCAGATACCCCAAACGAACACCGCGTGAGAACTCAGTGGTCGTGGCGTCAAGCTGCTTGACTGCGACATCAGATCCAGGGTTTTCGTCGTAGTAGCCTGCGTCTTTCGTTTCTTCGTACCCAGCCTTAGTAACCGGCACATAGCCTGTCTGCTGGTGCCATTGCGCCGATTTCTCGGGGCTGGACAGGAATTTGAAGAAGGAGGTTACGCCTTTGTAGACGTCGTCTGACTTTTTGGCGAACACCCACAGGGAAGCCCCACCGATGATGGAGTTTTGAGGTGCGCCTTCTTGATCGTCATGGTAGGGCAGGGAGGAAGTGCCGAATTCAAAATCGCCCGTTTTGATAATGTTGGCCCGGTTACCGCTGGAGCCGGTAAACATGCCGCACTTGCCCGAGGTGAAGAGACTGTTGGCGTCATCGCCACGCCCGCCGTAACTGAAGGTGCCGTCCTCTGACATGTCTGCCAGAAAATCCATATGCTGAACGTACAGGGGCTGATCAATCTGCAGCCGCGCGTCCAGACCCCCGAAGCCGTTATCTTCCGTTGCATACGGGATATTGTGCCAGGCACCGAATGTTTCCAGCTGGACCCATGCCGGCCACGATGTAGTGTAGCCGCACTTAGCCCCTGAATCACGCAGTTTCTTGCCGGCCTCGGCCACTTCTTCCCAGGTCTTTGGGGGGCTATCAGGATCCAGTCCTGCCTCTTCAAACAAGTCTTTGTTGTAATAAAAGACTGGGGTGGAACTGTTGAATGGCATGGAAATCAGCTTACCCTCGGACGAGGAGTAGTAGCTGGCCACGGCACCCAGAAAATCGTCTGGATCGATGGGATCATCCACCTCTTCCGACATTTCCTGGATAGGTTTGATTGCGCCGGCTGCATGCATCATGGTTGCCGTACCGACTTCAAACACCTGCAGGATGTCGGGCGCATTGCCACCCCGAAACGCGGCAATGCCCGCGTTCATGGATTCACCATAGCTACCTTTATAGGTGGCCTTGACTTCATAGTCAGACTGGCTTTCGTTGAACTCTTTAACCAGATCTTTGACCTGATCGCCTAGGGCGCCTTCCATGGAATGCCAGAACACGATTTCGGTAGCTGCATGAGCCGCACCCCCACTGACAAAGGCACCAGCCAGTGCCAACGCCAAAAACTTCATACGCATGATGAATCTCCTGTGGTATCCCGCAACAGCACGGGTTTTATGGATGTTTGGTTGTATCGGCTCTGACTGTACCGATATTTCTATATGACGGTCAATTATCGTTTGATATAAAACGCAGTTTGGCGGGCCGTGCCGCTAGCTGAACCGACGGCCTAAGCGTACAATAGCGCGCATGAAACCACTCGATATTGCATTTATTGGCGGCGGCAACATGGCCTCGGCATTGGCCGCCGGACTTATTGGCAAGCACTGCGAGGCCTCGCAGGTGCACGTTGTTGATATCAACGAAGACACAGTCCAGGGTTGGCTGGAAAAAGGGTGCACAGGCTCAACGGCGCCAGACGATACCCTTAGCGGCCGGCGGGTCTGGATTTTATCAGTCAAGCCACAGTTTCTTAAACAGGCCATTGACCAGTGTCGTCCGTATCTTGACGAACAAACATTGGTCATTAGTGTGGCGGCAGGCATTTCCGGCCATACATTGTCCCAATGGCTCGGGACCACCCAAGACCCCTGGACTCGCCTGATCAGGTGTATGCCCAACACGCCCGCACTGGTTGGGGCCGGGGCAACAGGCATGATGGGGCTTGGCGGTGTCACGCCCGACGACCGCACGCTTGCCGATGACCTGATGGGCTCCATTGGCCAGATTGCCTGGGTGCAGGACGATGACGCGATTGACGCGGTAACGGCCTTGTCCGGCAGTGGTCCAGCCTACGTCTTTCTGTTCCTTGAATCGCTTATTCAGGGGGCGGTCCAGCTTGGTCTGTCAGAAGAGCAGGCGCGCACATTGGCTCTGGCCACGGTTGGCGGCGCCGTGACATTGGCACAAAATTCCCCTGATCCGCTTGCGACTCTGCGTGAAAAAGTCACGTCCAAGGGAGGCACAACGGCAGCGGCGCTCAATGCATTCAACGAGCAAGACTTTGCCCAGGTTGTTTCAAACGCCATGCAAGCCGCTTATACCCGGGCAGGCGAACTCTCCAAAGAACTTTCGTAAGCGTGTCACGCACGTTTGGTTAGATCACAGCCACCATGTCCGCACAAACTGAACCTATTTCGGCCAGACAATTCCTGATTGCCGTTGTCGTCATGGCAATTATCGTCATGGCCTCGAATGTGCTTGTTCAGTACACCATTAATCGCTGGCTTACCTGGGGCGCGTTGTCTTATCCCATCGCGTTCCTGGTTGCCGATCTGATCAACCGGCGCTTCGGACCAGGCGCGGCCCGGCGGGTTGCCTATATTGGTTTTGTCGTCGCCCTTGTTGCTTCTTATTGGGTGGCATCGCCACGTATTGCCTTGGCATCTGGTTGTGCCTTTTTATGTGCCCAGCTTACCGATATTCATGTTTTTCATCGGTTGCGCAGGCTCTCATGGTGGCGCGCACCTTTGCTGGGCGGCATAGCAGGGGCACTACTCGACACATTCGTGTTTTTCAGCATTGCATTTGCCGGCACGTCCGTGCCATGGGTCACCCTCATGTTTGGGGATCTGGGCGTCAAACTATTAATTAATACCGGCATGCTGGCCCCATTCAGGGCGCTGATGTGGAATATTGGGCGTCCATCGGCGGCCAACAGTACGCATTCCTAAGTTCTGCCTGCCAAACTCCGGCTAAACACGCTGCAAGATAGGGAATAATCCGTAGTGACATAAGGTTGCCAAACCGTCAGAATACAACGGCTCCCAGAGCAAGGAGGTCTTAAGGGCTGCAGCACACTAGCCCAACGCATTACTTATCACAATAACAGCTGTATTCTCGCGGAGAAATATAAGAATGACATTAAAACACTATGCAGCACCTCTATTTATTACTATTGGCATGGTATCTGGCACCAGTGCCATGGCAGACACCATCAAAATAGGCATACCGCAACCCATGACCGGGCCGGCCACTCAATACGGAGACCAGATTCAGGCCGGAGCCTTGACGGCCATTGACGCATTCAACGAAGCAGGGGGTGTCAATGGCAAACAGCTTGAAGCACTACTTATTGACGACGGCTGTGAACCCAAGCAGGCTGTGCCAGCAGCCAACAACGTCATTAACGAGGGGGCAGTATTTGCCGTGGCACACGCATGCTCCGGCACCACGGTTCCAGCCGTAAATGTCTACGAGCAAGAAGGGGTTGTGGCCATCACTCCTGGTGCTACCTCGCCGCTGGTTACCGACACCATCAAGCCTCATTATTTCTTTCGTACAATCGGGCGCGATGACCAACAGGGGCCCTTTGCTGCTGACTATATCGTCAACCAGCTAAAACCGGCCACCGTTGCCATCCTGCACGATAAACAAACCTATGGGTCGGGCGTCGCCTCGCAGGTTCGCAACAGCCTGGAAGGTACCGATGTCGAACTCACCATGTTCGAAGGCATCAATGTGGGCGATAACGATTACTCGGCAGTCATCACCAAGCTCAAGTCCGAAGATCCCGACCTGATCTACTTTGGCGGTTACCATGCCGAACTTGGTTTGTTGTTGCGGCAGGCGCGCGAACAGGGGCTTGAGACGCAGTTCATGGGTCCGGAAGGCGTGGCCAACGACGACCTGGTCGCAATAGCCGGTCCAGCTGTCGAAGGCTTGCTTGTGACCTTGCCGGCCGACTTCACCAAAATGGAAGGCAACGAAAAAATTCTTGAAGATTTCGAAAAATATGATCGCAGCCCCAACGGTGCTTTCAATATGCCGGCTTATGCAGCTGTCCAGATCCTGGTCGCCAGTATCGAGGCGGTAGGCGAGGACCCGGATGCAGTGGCCGACTACATGCACGAAAACAGTTTTGACACGGGTATTGGCAAAGTCGAATACGATGCCAAAGGCGATCTTAAAGAGTTTGAGTTTGCTGTATTCAAGTGGGACGCCGAAGGCGATATGGAACAACTCGAGTTCTGATCATCATGTCGGCTAGACCCCTGTTCTACCAGAACAGGGGTCACCTCTTCCTGCCGCGGGGCACACCCCGCCCTGACGGATCGATGGAATATTTGTGTTATGTCTGAGTTATTACCCCAGTTAACGCAACAGCTCTTCAATGGGTTGTCGCTTGGCGCCATCTATGCGCTTATTGCCATTGGCTACACCATGGTCTATGGCATCATTGGCATGATTAACTTCGCCCATGGCGAAATTTACATGATCGGTGCCTATGTTGGCCTGATTACACTGTCGGCACTGGGAACCACCAGTGGGTTGCCGCTGCCAGTGGTTATTCTGTGCATGCTGGTTGTTGCTGTGGTGGTCACAGCGGCCTACGGTTACACCATCGAAAAAGTGGCGTATGCACCGCTACGCGGCGGGCCCAGACTTGTCCCCCTCATTTCCGCCATTGGCATGTCCATCTTTTTGCAGAACTGGGTGGCCATAGGGCAGGGGGCTCGTGACGTTGCCGTACCGGCGCTGGTCAGCGGGGCTGTGCAAATTCCGATTGGTCCCGGCTTTACCATGACGGCACCGTATTCGCGCATCATGATCATCTTGGTCACCGTTGTGCTCATGATAGCGCTGTCGCTCTACATTAAATTTTCCCGGGTTGGCCGGGCATCCAGGGCATGCTCCCAAGATTTGCACATGGCCAATCTGCTGGGTATCGACACCAACCGGATCATTTCCTTCACGTTTGTCATCGGCGCCATGCTGGCCGCCGTAGGCGGGGTACTCATCGCCCTGGCCATTGGCAAACTCAATCCGTTCATCGGCTTTATTGCGGGCATCAAAGCCTTTACGGCGGCAGTGCTGGGCGGTATCGGGAGCATTCCTGGCGCCATGCTGGGTGGTGTACTGCTGGGGCTTGCCGAAACATTTGCGGCTGCCTACATCTCGTCCCAGTACAAAGATATTGTCGCCTTCACCCTGTTAGTCCTTATCCTGCTGTTCCGGCCTACCGGATTGCTGGGCAAACCAGAAGTGGAAAAAGTCTGATGAGTAGTCATTTCAAGAACGCTGTCTTCGCGGCCATTGTTGCCGGCGTTATTCTCGCGCCTGTTTTTGGTCTGCAGCTGGTGCGCAAGGGTATGACCAGCAGCATCGAGCCCGAGTGGGGCACGCTCCTGACAGGCATGGCCATTGTGTTTGTTTTCCAAATGCTGCGTCCGCTCATTCGTCGCGCACTGGGACGCAAAAAGCGGGTTGTCAAACTGCCAGTCATTACAGACCGTGCCCGCAGTTACATCATCTTTTGTCTTGTCGCCATCGCGTTAGTGTGGCCTTTCTTTACGGGCCGGGGGCAGGTCGATATTGCCACGCTGGTCCT
>DAHVSI010000174.1 GCA_027324645.1 Castellaniella sp.
GGGCGCGGGGGCCGGCATACCATTGGGGCCACCCGTAAAATCGACCCAGTTGGTCAGGACCAGCCGGATGATTTCACCAAAGCCAAGGGTGACAATGGCCAGGTAGTCGCCATGCATGCGTAAAACGGGGAACCCCAGCAACGCACCGGCAATGGCTGCCAGAATTGGTGCCAGCAAGAGAGCTGTCCAGAAACCCATGTCAAGATACTGGGCGCCCAGCGCCAGAAAATAGGCGCCCACTGCATAAAATGCCACGTATCCCAAATCCAGCAGGCCTGCCATGCCCACAACAATGTTGAGCCCCAGGCCCAGTAGGACGTAAATCAGGGCCAAGGTCAGGTTGCTGAGCCAGACTTTGGGCAACAAGCCTATCTGATTCAGGACAACCGGCAATGCAAAGCCTATAAGAAAGAGGATGGGTACGCCAATACGCCAGGCATTGGGCTGGCCTTTGCGTTTAGGGATGCTGATGCCATAGCTAAGCCAGACAAACAGAATCATCAGGATCAGACCCGATACCGGACCGCGATGCAGCACGCCCGTCATGCCAAGGGCGACCAGCACGGCAATGACCATGGCGGTCAGGCTTAGCATGGCAAGGATTTGCTTGCGGTGCTTGACGGGTTCGTAGTCTTCTACACTAACTGTATCGGCTTTTTGACGACCAAACCGCCTGATAAGGGCGTACCCTCTAGGGGTCTGTACAAACAGGGAAAACGCCAGACGGCCGATTGCCACCACCACGCCCAGCATGATGCCATTAACCAGGATGGGCTGACGAAGTGGAAAAAACTGAAAATCGTACTGATTCAGCACGAGATTGGTAATGGGGCCCAGGACCACCATGGTAAGAATCCCTGCCATAAGGGCTTCCTTGACGCAGTGTGCGACGTCAATCTGGGTCTGTGGCATGGTTGCGGTTGCTTGTGTCGACATGTCACACCTTTTCTACGGCCGGACGGCCCATCAGGCCACTGGGTTTGAAGATCAGGACCAGTACCAGCACACTGAAGGAAAAAACGTCCTTGTAGTCGCTGCTGATGAAGCCCGAGAAAATGGACTCGAGCACACCCAGTAACAAGCCGCCCAGCATAGCTCCGGGCAAAGACCCAATGCCGCCCAGGACCGCGGCACTGAACGCCTTGATGCCCACAATGAAGCCCACAAAGAAATCAAAAGAGCCGTAATTGAGTGTCACCAACACACCAGCAATGGCAGCCATGACGGAGCCGATGACAAATACCAGCGAGATGATGCGTGACGTATTGATCCCCAGTATGGTGGCCATGCGGCGATCTTGTTGTGTGGCGCGAAACTGGCGGCCCAGACTGGTGCCATGAATCAGCCAGGTCAGTACAGCCATGGCAATGACGCTCACAACAATAATGAGCAGGCTCATGTAGCGCAGCTGCACGAAGTGCTCAGCCGTGCCCAGTCGCAGGCTGCCTGATATCAGGGTGGGCACACCCTGCACGTTGGGACCCTGCGCGATCTGGACGTAGTTTTGCAGTACCAGCGAAACACCAATGGCAGAAATAAGGGGGGCCAGCCGGTTGGTGCTGCTAAGTGGCCGGTATACGGTGCGCTCGATGGACCAGCCGTACAGCCCCGTAATGATCATGGTGATGACCAGTGTTGTGAGCAAGGCAAAGGGGACTGACTGGATCCCGAAGAATGTGACAACGGCCAGGGCAATGGCACTGATATAGGCACTGACCATGTACACATCGCCATGGGCGAAGTTGATCATGCCAATAATGCCGTAGACCATGGTGTAGCCAATGGCGATCAGGCCGTAAATGGCACCCAGTGTGAGCCCATTGACAAGCTGTTGGCCAAAGATATAAAGGTCCATGCCGGGTCCCTGAAAGGCTGGTTATGCAAAGATCAGGACGGATGGTGCAGCCGGCCGGTGTGCAACCTTCGGCCGGCCGACCAACAGTGACGGTGTTACTGCGCTGGCGCCAGCTCGGCGTAGCCGCCCTCGTCATCCCACTGATACATGGTGTAGTCGGGGGTTCTTAGGTCACCCTTTTCATCCCAACCTTTTTCTCCCAGTACGGTTTCAATGGTGTTTTCACTGAGCCATTCGGCCAGGTCAGTGCCGCTGGTACTGCCGTCGGTGCCCTCAATGGCTGCTGCAACGGCTTGCACGCCCGCGTAGGCATAAAGCGTAAAGCCATCTGATTTTTTGCCTTCGCTATCGAGTTTGGCAACGATGTCTTTACTGGAATCCATGTTGCGTGGATCGGCGGGAAAGCCCATATAGACCCCTGAAGCGTATTGGTTGCCGCCTGCCGCGGTCACAAACGCAGGGTCCACAATGCCATCGACAGATACGTAGGGGACTTCAATGCCTTGCTCCCGGACCTGGCGTACCAGGGTGCCTGCCTCGGCGTACAGCCCGCCAAAGAACACAGCATCAACGTTGGCACCCTTGATTTTTGTGACCAGCGCGTTGTAATCGCGTTCACCACGCGTCACACCGTCGTAAAGCACGGTCTCTACACCCAGTTTTTCGGCTTCTTCACGGGTGGCGTCGGCAACGCCTCGACCATACGTGTCTTTGTCGTGAATCACCGCGATCCGTTTTGCGCCCACCTCTTCGGCAATAAATTTGCCAATGACAGCTGCTTGCTGGTCATCCCGTCCGCAAATACGTGTGACGGTCGGCAGACCACGCTCGGTGACTTCGGGATTGGTAGAACCAGTAGCCATCGACAGAATGTCGGCTTCATCGTAGATTTCAGAGGCAGGAATGGTGCTGGACGAACAGAAGTGCCCGACCACGGCAACGACCTCATCCTGATCCACCAGCCGGTTGGCGACAGCGACGGCCTGCTTGGGCTCGCACGCGTCGTCGGCCTTGACAAGCTCGATGGTGTCGCCATTGATACCGCCTTTTTCGTTAATAGCGTTGGCGGCTTCGGTAGCACCAATCCACAGCTGATCACCAAAGGCCGCATTGGCTCCGGTGAACGGCCCAGCAACACCAATCCGGACCGTATCGGCATGGCCGGCAAGCGGCAAGGCCGTAGCAAGAAGCGCGCTAATGCACGCCAGTTTGAATTGCGTCTTCATGATGTCTCCTTTTTTCGTCAGACGACGTTGTGTTCGATAATCGGCTGATTATCCAGGATGCGTGACCAGCCCAGTCGCGACAGGTCGAGACTTTGATAGTGTTGATGTGTAATAAGCTCGGACAGGGCACGGCCCACGGCGGGGGCCTGCTGCATGCCATGGCCACTGAAGCCGTTGGCAAACAGCAGATTGGCCACATCGGGATGAGGCCCGATAATGACATTCTGATCAAAGGTATTCATGTCGTAGTGGCCCGCCCAGCTGTGCGTGTTGCGCAGCGCCTCAAAGGCCGGCACACGCTCGGCCAGGATGGGCCACAGGATATCTTCAAACATTTCGTGCTGGACATCAAAGTCCATGCTGGGCGGATCGTTATCCGGCGAAGGGCCAATACCCGTGATGAACCCCTGACCTTCCGGGCGAAAATAGGCACCTGTGGGATCGATGACCATGGGGCAGTCGGGAAGCGGCTGCGGGCATTGCACATAAAATACACAGCGTTTGCGGGACTCAACCGGCAAGGTGATGCCGGCAGTCAGAGATAACTGCGGGGCAGCCGTACCAGCCGCGTTGATGACCGTGCCGGCCTGGATAACGGTGTTGTCATTTAGTACCACCCCGGTAGCCTGCTGCCCCGAGAGCTGGATATGCTGTACAGTTGCATGCCGATAGTGCGCCCCCAGGCTGATTGCCTTTTTGCGCAAGCCCTGCATCATGCCGTATGCGTCCAGCCAGCCTTCGCCAGACAGGCCTAGTGACCCGGCTGCCAGATCATGGGTATTGAGCCAGGGATAACGCTGCGCGAGCTGATCGGGC
>DAHVSI010000184.1 GCA_027324645.1 Castellaniella sp.
ATCTGCTCGATGTGTTCATTAATGGATGAATCTTTTTCTATGAACAACTCACGCGATGGTACATAGGCTTCTGGCTGATAATAGTCATAGTACGAAACAAAATATTCAACCGCATTTTTAGGGAAGAATTCGCGCATTTCAGCATATAACTGGGCAGCCAGTGTTTTATTGGGCGCCAGGACAAGCGCCGGCCGCCCGGTTCTGGCAATCACGTTGGCCATGGTGAAGGTTTTTCCAGAACCCGTCACACCCAGCAGCGTTTGCCCCATCAGCCCATCGTCCAGCCCTTCGACCAAAGCATCAATGGCTGCCGGCTGATCCCCCGCGGGCGGATACGGCTGATACAGCTGGAACGGACTATCTGGAAAAGAGATGAAGCCAGGTGTCAAAGTCGTCATTGTAGACACGCTAAGGGTAAACCCGTTATTATCCCATTTATCATTTCGTCTGTCTTTTTTCTCATCTAGCACAATCCCCCATGCCGTCAATTTTTGAATCCGTAGAGCTAGCTCCACGGGATCCCATACTTGGTCTTAACGAACAATTTAATGCCGATAACCGTCCCAATAAAGTCAATCTGGGTGTCGGCGTATACAGTAATGACGATGGCCAGCTGCCACTGCTAAACGCCATCCACGAGGCCGAGGTTGAGCTGGCTAACGAAGCAGCTGCACGTGGCTATCTGCCTATTGACGGCATACCCGGATATAACAACGGTGTACAAGCACTGCTGTTTGGCCAAAACTCCCCTTTGCTGGCCAGCGGACGGGTGTTGTCCGCACAGTCGCTTGGCGGAACCGGCGCGCTTAAACTGGGCGCCGACTTTCTAAGCCAGTTGCTGCCGCAATCTACAGTGCTGATCAGCGATCCCAGCTGGCAAAATCATCGGGCCATTTTTGAACAAACCGGCTTCACGGTCCAGCACTACCCGTACTACGACGCTGCCAGCAACGGCTTCGACTTCGATGGCATGATCAATGCCCTTGAACAGGCATCCCCAAAAACGATCGTGGTTTTGCACGCATGCTGCCATAACCCCACGGGTATTGATCCTACGCCCGAACAATGGGAAAAAATCGTACAAACGGTCAAGGCTCGCCAACTCGTGCCGTTCCTGGACATTGCCTATCAGGGATTTGGAGACGGCCTGGAAAAAGATGCAGCCGTTATCAGACTGTTTGCCCAGCACGATGTAACCATGCTGATCAGCTCATCCTTTTCAAAATCGTTTTCCCTGTACGGCGAACGCGTGGGGGCGCTCACCCTGGTTGCTTCCAGCAAAGAGGAAAGCACGCGGGTACTTAGCCAGCTCAAGCGTCTGATCCGCACCAACTACTCCAACCCGCCCACACACGGGGCCAGCATTGTTGCGCGTGTTCTGAACTCACCGCAACTGTATGCAAAATGGGAACAAGAACTCGCAGAGATGCGTGACCGCATTCGCAACATGCGCCAGCAGTTGGTTGACGAGCTAAAGGCAGCCGGCGTCAAGCAAGATTTCAATTTTATCCTGCAGCAGCGCGGCATGTTTTCTTACACAGGCTTAAACGCACAGCAGGTCGATACACTACGCGAACAGCACGGCATTTACGCCGTCAGCACTGGCCGTATCTGTGTTGCAGCCCTAAACTCTGGCAATGTCACGACCGTGGCACAAGCTATTGCGTCGGTACTAGACTGAGTTCTTGATTTATTTGCGCTTGTGGCCGACAATGCTAACTGTATATAAACACAGTTTATCTTGCCATGGCCACCAAGCTTACAAATCGCCAGCAACAGGTGCTGGACTGCATTCGTTCCAGTATATCCAGCACCGGCTTTCCACCCACACGGGCTGAAATTGCCCGGGCGCTCGGGTTTCGTTCGGCCAACGCGGCCGAAGACCATCTTAGGGCCTTGGCTAAAAAAGGGGCTATTTTTCTTACGCCCGGTACGTCCCGGGGTATACGCCTGGCAGAGGATATGGCAACACCAGCGCCTGAAGCTGTTTTGGCAGCCGGCACCCTCTCCCGGCCTGACGACGCCTTCATGCTGCCCATCGTGGGGCGCGTAGCTGCTGGCAGCCCCATTCTGGCTCAACAGCACATAGAAAGCGAAATAGCCGTTCAGCCGTCGCTGTTCCAGCGTACCCCTGATTATTTACTACGCGTCAAGGGCGCCAGTATGCGCGACGCAGGCATCCTGGATGGCGACTTGCTGGCTGTTAGTAAAACTCCAGATGCCTTGCATGGCCAAATTGTTGTTGCACGGCTGGACGATGACGTCACTGTCAAACGGTTCTCGAACCGTTCAGGCCATATACAGCTGCTACCCGAAAATCCTGATTACGCTCCCATCGATATTGATGGTACGGAAGAATTTTCTATTGAAGGGTTGGCTGTTGGCCTGATACGCACTCAGGCCAACTAGCCAGTCTTCTACACTTAGTGGCTTAGTGTTTCAACACGCCGCCGGTGGCATTCTCCATACGCTTTGATGCGGCAATAGCCTCGGCAGTCAACCGTGCTACGTCTTCATCTGACAACGCTGCAGGCATCTTCTCCAGGGCCACCTCAAGCACACGATCAATCCAGCGGACCGGAATGATTTCAAGATGGTTCTTGACGTTGTCCGGGATCTCAGCCAAATCTTTGACGTTTTCCTCTGGGATCAATACGGTTTTGATACCACCGCGATGCGCTGCCAGCAGCTTTTCTTTTAGACCACCAATCTGCAGCACCTCACCACGCAACGTGATCTCGCCCGTCATGGCAACATCCGAACGTGTTGGAATACCCGTGAGGGCAGATACCATGGCAGTGATGATCGCAATACCAGCTGATGGGCCGTCTTTGGGCGTCGCACCTTCAGGAAAGTGTACGTGTAGGTCGCGCTTTTCAAAAACGGTGTCCATAATGCCCCATTTTTGCGCACGAGCCCTGACCACCGATCGAGCCGCCTCGACGGATTCTTTCATGACGTCGCCCAACGATCCGGTACGCTGAACATTACCCTTGCCGGGCATATCAGCCACCTCAATCGTAAGCAAATCGCCACCAACCTCGGTCCAGGCCAAACCTGTCATCTGACCTACTTTGTTTTCCTTCTCGGCAACACCAAACGTGTACCGGCGTACGCCCAGGAAATCACCCAAATTATCCGCTGTAATTTTCACGGGCCTGACAGCCGTTTTAGCTGCGCTTTTACCTTTACCGGCAGAAGCAGTCTTTTTAGCCGCTTTTTTGGCTGGCTTGGCGCCAGCGGCCTCAAGGACCTGACGAATCACTTTGCGACACAGTTTGCTGAGCTCACGCTCAAGCGAGCGGACGCCCGCTTCACGAGTGTAGTAGCGGATGATATCGCGCACGGCTGACTCATCGATTTCCATTTCGCCATCGCGCACGCCATTGTTTTCCATCAGCTTGGGCAGCAG
>DAHVSI010000237.1 GCA_027324645.1 Castellaniella sp.
TGTTGTTGGCCATGACCAGCATGAGCATGGAGAAGGTAAACAGCGAAATATAGGAAAAGAACCGCTGGTACCCCGGGTCGTCCGCCATGTAGCCAATGGTGTAGATGTGGACCATGAGCGACACACTGGTCACCACCACCATCATGAGCGCCGTAAGCGAATCAATCAGAAAGCCCACCTGCACATTGACCGAACCAATCATGTTCCAGGTATAGACCGTGCCATTGAATGTGTGGCCGCCCAACACCTGAAACAGCACAATAAGCGAGCCAATGAATGACAGCGCCACCCCGGCAATGGTGATAATGTGTGCTGCCCGCCGGCTAACCGAACGCCCCAGAAAGCCAGTGCCAAACAAGCCGGCAACCAGCGCACCAACCAAGGGGGCCAGTGCGATCCATAAATAAAGACTTGGTGAATTCATAATTGGAGCAACCCTGTCAGCCCTTGAGTTGGTCAAGCTTGTCGGTGGCGATGTCATTGCGGTTGCGGAAAAGCAGGACCAGAATGGCCAGCCCGATAGCCGCTTCGGCTGCCGCAACTGTCAAGACAAAGAACACAAATACCTGACCGGCCGTATCCCCGAACCAGGATGAAAACGCCACGAAATTGAAGTTGGCGGCCAGCAGCATGAGCTCGACCGACATCAACAGCACAATCAGGTTATTGCGGTTAAGAAAGAAACCGAACAAACCCGTGGTAAACAGGATCGCGCCCAGAATCAGGTAGTGGGCCAGTGAGATGTCCATCAGGCGTCCTCTTGATTGTTGTTATTGGGCGTGGCCGGTAATTCGGATTGCGAGTCAAGGTTGACCAGACGTATACGGTCAGCGGCACGGACCCGTACCTGCTCACCGGACCGGGTATAGCGCACGTCATCGCGTTTGCGCAGGGTCAGCGCAATGGCGGCAATCATGCCCACCAGCAGCACCACGCCGCCCACCTCGACGGCAAACGGGTATTGCTGATACATGGCAATACCCAGTTCGCGTGTGTTGTTGTAGTCTTCAGGCCAGGCACTGCCACGCGGCGCGTCGGACCAGCTTCGCATGAGCACGAATGCCATCTCGAGCACCATGACCAGACCAATCCCCAGCCCCAGCGGCATATGCGCCTTGATGCGCGCCCGGGCCGTGTCCGACCGGGTCTCGAGCATCATGATCACAAACAGGAACATGACCATGACGGCGCCTACATAAACCAGGATAAGCAGCAACGCCAGGAACTCGGCATTGAGCAACATCCACAGCATGGAGGCCGTGAAAAACGTAAGAATTAAGTGCAGTACGGCCACAATGGGGCTGCGCGCGGTGATGACGCGAAACGCCGCCACCACCATGACTAACGACAGCAGATAAAACAGAAAGACGGAAAAACTCATGTCAGTGGCAGTTCCTGATCAACGATAAGGCGCATCCTGCGCGCGACGACGGGCAATTTCCGGCTCATAGCGATCGCCAATAGCCAGCAGCATGTCTTTGGTGTAGTACAGATCGCCACGCTTTTCGCCGTGATAGTCCTGAATATGCGTCTCCACAATGGAGTCCGTGGGGCAGCTTTCTTCGCAGAACCCGCAGAAAATGCACTTGGCAAGATCAATATCGTAGCGCGTGGTACGGCGTGTGCCGTCGTCCCGCTCTTCGGACTCAATCGTGATGGCCAGTGCAGGACAAATGGCTTCGCACAGCTTGCAGGCAATGCAGCGTTCTTCGCCATTGGGGTAGCGGCGCAGTGCGTGCAGCCCACGGAACCGCGGCGATGAGGGTGTTTTTTCCTCGGGGTAACGCAGGGTCACCTTGCGCTTGAAGAAATACTTGCCCGTCAGGCGCATTCCCTTGAGCATCTCAGACAGCATCAGGCTGCCAAAAAAATCCTTGATTGCTTCCATAATTGCCCCCGTGCCCTAGTGCCAGATATTCCAGGGCGTCTGCATCCAGATCGCCACAACCACCAGCCATACCCCGGTAAGCGGGATAAACACTTTCCAGCCCAGACGCATGATCTGGTCATAACGATAACGCGGGAAGGTGGCGCGGAACCAGACAAATGTCGAGATGACAAAGAATGTCTTGATACCCAGCCACAGCCAGCCTGGAATCCAGGTAAACGGCGCGAAATCAAGCGGTGACATCCAGCCACCCAGAAACATGACCGATGCCAGCGCCGACAACAGGATCATGTTGGCGTATTCCGCCAGGAAAAACAGGGCAAAGCCCATGCCGGAGTATTCGACCATATGGCCGGCCACCACCTCGGACTCGCCCTCGACCACGTCAAACGGATGGCGGTTGGTTTCCGCCACCGACGAAATCACGTAAATCACAAACAAGGGCAACAGCGGCAGCCTGTTCCAGGACAGGAAGGTTAAACCGCGGTCGGCAAACCAGCCTTGACCCTGCCCCACCACTATGCCGTTCATGTTCAGCGTGCCCGACACCAACAAGACCGTGATCATGACAAAACCAATGGCCAGTTCGTAGGACAGCATTTGAGCCGCAGCGCGCAAAGCGCCCAGCAAGGCGTATTTGGAGTTGGTTGCCCAGCCGGCAACGATGACGCCGTAGACTTCCAGCGATGTAATGGCCAGCAAAAACAACAGGCCGGCATTCACGTTGGCCAATACCAGTTCGGGGCCAAAGGGCATGACCGCCCATGACGCCAATGCCGGCATGAGCGTGACCACCGGCGCCAGAACATACAGCGCCCGGTTGGCCTCGGCCGGCACAATGACTTCTTTGGTCAGCAGTTTGAAGACGTCGGCAAACGGCTGCAGCAAGCCGCGCGGCCCCACCTTGGTCGGGCCAAGACGCACGTGCATGGCGCCAATCATCTTGCGCTCCCAGTACGTCATGTAGGCCACGCACAAAATAATGGGCACGGCGATGCAGACAATCTTGACGACGGTCCACACAAACAGCCAAAGAGACGGCCCTAGCAGGCCGGCGCCAAACTCGTTAATCGTATTGATTACATCCATGTCAGGCGCGCTCCACCGTTACCTGGCCGTGACTGCTGCCCAATGCCCTGGTGTGGTCAAAAGCTGCGGCCAGACGCACCGTGCCCGGTGCAATTGTTTCGTCTTCTTGTGCTGCCAGTGTGATCTCACCCTGTGCCGAACGGACCTTCACAGAGTCGCCCGACACCACGCCCAGTTGCTGAAGTGCGTGCGCCGCCATCCGCGCAGTAGGCACTGCCGACTGGGCGGTTTGCTGCAATGGCTCGGAGCGGCGCACAATCATGTCAGTACGATAAATGGGTACATCCCCCAGACGCTCCAGTACGATGCCGGCGCCTTCTGCAGGTGCTTCGGAACTGCCTTCAGCGGACTGGCTTGTCTGCTCTGCCGATACTGCCATACCTGCCTCGGGCAAGGTAAGCGCATTGGACAAGCGCTCCCGGTAGTCGCCATCCAGCACGGCATCACGCACGGCCTCGGACGTTTCTTCATCAAAACCTTGCAGGTCGAACAAGTTACCCAGCACACGCAGCACTTTCCATGCCGGGCGGGTATCGCCAACCGGGGGCACAACGCCCTTGAAGCTTTGTGCCCGGCCTTCGGCGTTGACGAAGGTGCCTGATGTTTCAGTAAACGGAGAAACAGGCAGCATGACGTCGGCCCAGTCTTCTGCCGCACTGCGGTACGGCGTCAGGGCCACTTTGAAGCCGCCTGCGCCCAGTGTTTGCAGGGCCTGCGCGCCGTTGTCTGCATCCAGTGCAGGCTCGGCCATGTGAACGATATAGGCTTGCAGCGGTTTAGCCAGCATTTGCGCGGCCGATAGGCCGTTGTTGCCGGGTATGGCGTTGGCCAGATAGCCACCCACCGTGTTGCCCCCAGCAGTCAAAAAGCCCAGCGTTGCGCCAGATGCGTCGGCCACCGCCTGGGCGGCAGCAATGATTTGTGTCGCGTTGTCTGCCGTGACAGCCCAGTCACCCAACAGTACGGCCACGCGCTCGCCCGATGCCAGGCTGGCAGCCATGTCTTTGGCAGCCTGCCCGGGCTCGGTGCCTGCCAGGTCGGCCGGTACCGTCTGGCCGGCCTGCTGGGCCAAGGCCACGGCCACTTGTGCCACAGCATTAGCCACCTGGCTTGGTGCCACCGTGGCCTGGGCTTGCACCTTAAACAGTGGGTCGTCGCCGGCGGCATGAATCAGGGACACCTGCGTTCCAGTCTTGACGGCCTGGCGTAGACGCTGCGTCATGAGCGGGTGCTCGTGCCGCATATTGGAGCCCACGACCAGCACGCGATCCAGTTCGTTTAACTGCGCTACGGGCATGCCCAGCCAGGGAACACCGGTCACGACATTGTCGAACGACGGGTCCGTGTGACGCAGCCGGAAATCAATATTTTGCGACCCCAGCGCGCGGGTCAGACGGGCCAGCAGAGAGAGTTCCTCGGTCGTGGCCATGGGACTGGCAAGCGCCCCAATTTGCGGGCCACCCATTTCTTCGCGCACCGTATTGATGCCGTCAATGACAACCTGCAAGGCATCCGTCCAGGATGCTTCGCGCCATTGGCCATCCTTGCCGCGCACGTGCGGGTGCGAGAGCCGATCTTCTGAGTACAGACCAGCGTAGGCAAAGCGGTCGCGGTCAGAAATCCAGCATTCGTTCACCTCTTCGTTTTCGAATGGGACGACGCGGGCGACCTCGTCATAGCGCACCTGGACCACCAGGTTGGCGCCCAGGCTGTCGTGTGGGCTAACGGACCGGCGCCGTGCCAGTTCCCACGTACGGGCCGACATTTTGTATGGCTTGGACAGCAGTGCCCCAACCGGGCAGATATCAATCATGTTGCCCGACAACTCGGACTCAACCGCCTCGCCCACAAAGGTGGCAATTTCGGAGAACTCGCCGCGCTCCAGCATGGCCAGTTCCATCACGCCACCAATCTCCTGGCCAAAACGCACACAGCGCGTACAGTGAATGCAGCGTTGCATGGCGTCGGCCGAGATAAGCGGCCCCATGGGCTTGACTGTTACCACCCGTTTAGTTTCACCGTAGCGTGAGGCCGATGCCCCATAGCCTACAGCCAGATCCTGCAGTTGGCACTCGCCCCCCTGGTCACAGACGGGGCAGTCGAGCGGGTGGTTGATCAGCAAAAATTCCATGACGGATTTTTGTGCCGCCACTGCAGCTTCGGAGCGGGTGTGGACCACCATGCCATTGGTGACAGGGGTTGCACACGCCGGCAATGCCTTGGGGGCTTTTTCAACCTCGACCAGGCACATGCGGCAGTTGGCCGCAATTGTCAGCTTTTTGTGATAGCAAAAATGCGGCACATAGACGCCCAGCCTGTGCGCAGCCTCAATCACCATGCTGCCTTCGGGGGCTTCAACCGTAATGCCATCGATGGTAAGTTCAACCATTAGCGTACCTTGTGCCTACTACAGATATTTGGCCACCACACACTCCTGGTGTTCGATGTGGTGGACGAATTCATCACGAAAGTGCTTGATAAAGCTGCGTACCGGCATGGCGGCGGCATCGGCCAGGGCGCAAATGGTGCGCCCCATCATGTTAAAGGCCACGGAATCCAGCAGTTCAAGGTCTTCGGGGCGGCCCTGGCCGTGTTCAATGCGGTCAACAACCCGCCACAGCCAGCCTGTGCCCTCGCGGCAGGGCGTACACTGCCCGCAACTTTCCTCAAAATAAAAATACGACAAACGCAGCAGCGACTTGACCATGCAACGGGTTTCGTCCATGACGATGACCGCGCCCGACCCCAGCATGGAGCCGGCTTTGGCAATGCCGTCGTAGTCCATGGTGGTTTCCATCATGATATCGGCAGGCAGCACTGGTGCACTGGACCCGCCAGGGATGACAGCCTTGAGCTTGCGGCCACCGCGCATGCCGCCCGCCAGCTCCAGCAATTTGGAAAACGGCGTGCCCAGCGGAATTTCGTAGTTGCCAGGCAGCTCGACATCACCCGAAACCGAAAAGATTTTGGTACCCCCGTTATTGGGGATACCCATATCGTGGAATTCTTGGCCGCTATTGCGGAAAATCCAGGGCACGGCTGCAAAGGTTTCGGTGTTGTTTACCGTGGTGGGCTTGCCGTATAGCCCGTAGCTGGCCGGAAACGGCGGCTTGAAGCGGGGCTCGCCCTGCTTGCCTTCCAGCGATTCCAGCAACGCGGTTTCTTCGCCGCAAATGTAGGCGCCAAACCCATGATAGGCGTGCAACTGGAAGTCAAAGCCCGAATCCAGGATGTTGTCGCCCAAAAAGCCGGCCTCGCGGGCCTGCTCAAGCGCTTCTTCAAAGCGGTCGTAGATTTCAAAGACCTCGCCGTGGATGTAGTTGTAGCCCACGTCGATGCCCATGGCATACGCCGCAATGGCCATGCCTTCAATGACCATGTGCGGATTAAAGCGCAGCAGGTCGCGATCTTTAAAGGTGCCAGGCTCGCCTTCGTCCGAGTTGCAGACCAGGTATTTTTGGCCGGGGATGCCGCGCGGCATAAAGCTCCACTTGAGCCCGGACGGAAACCCCGCCCCGCCACGGCCACGCAGTGCCGATGCCTTGACCTCGGCAATCACTTCGTCCGGCTTCATGCCGGTGGTCAGGATTTTGCGCAGCCCTTCGTAGCCGCCACGCTTGATGTAGTCGTCAATGCCCCAGTTGCTGCCATCCAAATCAGCCAGCAAAATGGGGTCAATGTGGCGCCCATGAAAAATCATGCTGCGCGACAAATCACCCGTGGGGTTGGGGTCCAGCCCTTGAGTAAATGAAAAATTCTTGAGCGGCCCAGGCCGCACCAGGGTTTCAGTAATGTCAGTCATGCGGGCTCCTCCGCATCGCGTTTCAGCTCTTCAATCATGGCGTCAATGCGCTCGGGCTGCATATGTACACACATGTGCCGGTCGTTAACCAGCAGCACCGGCGAGTCCCCGCAGGAACCCATGCATTCGCCTTCGGTAATCGTGAACAAGCCGTCGGCCGTGGTTTCATTAGCGTCCACGCCCAGCTTTTCCTTAAGGTATTCGATGGATTTGACGCCCTCACGCAGGGCACACGGCAGGTTGGTGCATACAGTGATTTTGTAGCGCCCCACCGGCTCGACATTGAACATGTCGTAAAACGTGGCCACCTGCTGCACCGCTACTGCCGGCTGGTCAAGGTAGTCGGCCACCTCGCGCATCACGTCAGTAGACACCCAGCCCAGTTCTTGCTGGGCAATGGCCAGAGCGGCCATGATGGCCGAGCGCTTTTGATCGTCCGGGAACTTGGTGAGCTCGTGATCGATGCGCTGGTAGGCTTGTTCGGAAAGCAGCATAATCGGTATCCGGTATCCGTTGAAATCCTGGCGTCGGCCTAACGGTCGATTTCGCCAAACACGATATCTTGGGTGCCAATAATCGTGACAGCGTCTGAAAGCATATGGCCGCGCGACATCTCGTCAAGAGACTGCAAGTGCGCAAAGCCGGGCGCACGAATCTTCATGCGGTAGGGCTTGTTGGCGCCGTCCGACACCATGTAAATGCCAAACTCCCCCTTGGGGTGCTCAACCGCCGCATAGGCCTCGCCTTCGGGCACCTGAAAGCCTTCGGAAAACAGTTTGAAATGGTGGATCATGTCCTCCATGCCTGTTTTCATTTTCTCGCGCGTGGGTGGTGCAATCTTGTGGTTGTCCACAATGACCGGCCCCGGGTTGTTGCGCAGCCACTGCACACACTGGCGAATGATCCGGTTGCTTTCGCGCAGCTCGGCAATGCGCACCAGGTAGCGGTCGTAGCTGTCACCGTTAACGCCAACCGGCACGTCAAACTCCATGCGGTCGTACACCGCGTAGGGTTGCATGCGGCGCAGGTCCCACTCAACGCCCGAGCCCCGCAGCATGGGCCCGGTAAAGCCCAGCGCCTTGGCGCGATCGGGGTCAACCACCCCAACACCCACCAGCCGCTGCTTCCAGATATGGTTGTCGGTAAGCAGGGTTTCGTATTCGTCGACCAGTGTGGGGAAACGGTCGGTAAAGTCTTCAATAAAGTCCAGCAACGATCCACTGCGGGCCTCGTTCATGGCCTGCAGTTCTTTTTCACCGCGGTAGCGACTGCCTTCGCCATATTGCGGCATAGTGTTTGGCAAATCGCGGTAGACGCCGCCCGGGCGGTAGTAGGCCGCATGCATACGGGCACCCGACACGGCCTCGTAACAGTCCATCAGGTCTTCACGCTCGCGAAACGCATACAAAAACACCGCCATGGCACCAACGTCAAGCGCGTGCGAGCCCAGAGACATGAGGTGGTTAAGAATGCGCGTGATCTCGTCGAACATGACGCGGATGTACTGGGCACGCAGCGGGATTTCGATACCCAGCAAGCGCTCGACCGCCAGCACATAGGCGTGCTCGTTACACATCATGGACACGTAGTCCAGACGGTCCATGTACGGCAGCGCCTGCACAAACGTGCGGTGCTCTGCCAGTTTTTCGGTAGC
>DAHVSI010000254.1 GCA_027324645.1 Castellaniella sp.
AGGTCACGCTGGTGAGGACGACGCCGCCACTGCCGCGTTTCTGTCCTGGCTCGCCGAATCTCCTCAAGCGCTTGACTGGTACGAGACAACTGGCTTTTTACCGCTTACCAAGCAGGCTTTTGCCGAAGCGCAGGAGCGGGAAAAGGTGGCTAGTCAGTGGCTTGAGCTTGTAGCCCCCTATGCAGATGAGCCTGTTGCCACAGCACGTGGATTTCAGATCCGCAATTATCCGCGTATTCGCGCCTTGTTCAAACAAACTTTGGGGCGGGCCCTAAGTGGTGACCAGCCCGCTGTGCCCGCACTGAAGCAGGCATCCGAAGAGGCAGGGCGGCTAGAGGCTGGTCAGTAACGGCCCCGCTTAGCGCCGCGTCATACCTACAGCCCCGTCACTGACTGACGGGGCTTTTTTGTCAGGGTTGTACTCAGTATTTTGGCAAGAGGGTTTCGGCCTAACGTATTGATTGTGAATGACTATTTTCACATGTTGCTGATCTGATCGACAGCGTTAGGTAGTTTCCGATATGTGCGGATAAAACAGATAAAGCGATGATGAGCACTCCAGCTATATAGGTTTTTCAGGAGTGCATTCATGGCCCGGTCCATACCCTGGTTTGTTTTGTCATGCAGTGTTTTACTTGCGTCATGCACAACCTTGCCCGATTGGTTGCACACGCCAGGGCAGGGCGCCTCCATTGACGACGAGGTGGCGGTATTCAACTTTGACTGGCACCTGTCGGGTGATCCGTCCGTGGCGCCAATCCAGGTGTTTGATAACGACCGGCAAACGTGGCTGCAATTTCAGCCCGACCAGATTCTGCCTGCGGTATTTGAACACACCAGTCGTGGTGAGCGCCCCTTGCCATTTACCCGTCGCGGGGATTATCTGGTCCTTGATGGGGTATGGCAATCCCTGTCTTTTCGCGGCGGCAACTTGTCCGCGACTGCGTCCCGGCAACAGCCGGATAGCAAGCCCAGCGATTCATTAAATACCGTACAAAAGTCCGTTGATCCCGATGTGACGGCACAAAGCGCCGATCTTGACGAGTCCGTGACCAAACAGTCGCTTGCGCCCTCAAAACCTGAGGTTTCGTCAGAGGTTCAGGCGCTTACTGCATCAAGTTTTGAGCGTCGGCCGTTCTCAGAAAAGCCGTCCTTTGACTTGTCTTATGACGATGCCACGCTCAGACATGCGCTGCAACGCTGGGCCAAACAGGCTGACTGGACGTTTGCGCCAGAGCACTGGTCTGTTGATGTTGATATTCCGGTTTCGGCACAGGCGGAATTCGGCGATCACTTTAAACCTGCAGTGCAAAACCTGCTCGCGGCAACCAGTTTGGGCGAGTATCCGGTCCAGCCGTGCTTTTACTCCAATCGCGTACTGCGTGTCGTGGCTGCCTCCCGAGCCTGTGATCGCGGCGCCAGTGATCCGTCATGAAAGCCTTTCCATTAACTGCGGGTGTGGTACTGGCCCTGTCAGGCTGTGCATTACATGAACCCATGGCTGACTTTGCTACACGTGCCCATGACAAGCATGACCGGCTGGCTGCACGACATCAAGCCTTTTTTGGTGCTGCCGCCGATGAAAAGGTCCGCCGGCGCCGCCAGATAGTCGACCGGCCCTGGATTGCCGGTCACAGCCAGCCGCTGGCGCGCGACGTCACCCTGCCTGCAGCACTGCGTAAAGACGTGCCCGTTACGCTACTGTTTGCCGATGGTGCTCTGTCTCTACCGCAAATTGCGGAACGCATCACACGCGCCACCGACATTCCGGCTCATGTCCGGGCCGAAGCCTTGTTGCCGGCAGACCAGTTCATGTCCCGGCTACAAACCACGGCCAAGGCAACGCATACTGCAACGGATACGGTGTTGCTGGCGGGCGAGGCCGAACCGCTTGCGCGTATTCTCGACCGGGTTGCGGCTTCCCTAAGTGTTGAATGGGCCTACCGCAATGATCGTATCGAGTTCTATCGCACCGAAACCCGTGTCTTCAATGTTCGCTCACTCACGCTGGAGGCACGGGCAGAGGCTTCGCTCGGCCAGCGCCAGGATTCCGGTCATTCAGATGGCTTTGCCAGTACCTCGCAAACAAGTTTTCACACGTCATCAGAAGGCCTGTTCGACACAATCCGCGCCCGTATTGAACCCTTTCTTAGTCGCGCAGGCGTCCTGGTCGCCCAGGCAGGCGCCAGTGGCTCCATTGTCGTCACCGATACGCCCGAAGTCCTGGACCGTATCGCTGCTTACCTGGACCGGGAAAATCAGATCCTCACAAGGCGTATCCGGCTGGTTTTTGAAGAAATAACCCTTGCGACGCATGATACAGCCGAAGCCGGACTGGACTGGGACCTTATTTTTTCCAGTGCGCGGGTAGCTGCCCAAGCGTCCATGGGGGGTGCAGGGCTTGTCGATGCCGGCCTGGCTACCGCCCAGGTCGCGACGGGGCCAATGCGCGGTTCTGAAGCCATTGTGGAGGCCTTGGCCCAGTCCGGCCGTATCGTCAGGCGCAGCAGCATGCCTGTACTGACGCTAAACAAAAGGCCGGTTACGCACGCTGTGAGATCGACCTTCTCTTATATAGACAAGGTGGACACCACTACCTACAACGATGGTACGGGTCATGCCGTTCCTGCGGTGTCAGTCAGTCAAAAAGAGGAAACCGTGGGCTCGCTGCTGACTTTGTTGCCGGATGCCCAGGATGACGGCCGCATTCTGCTGTCGGTTGCCTACGATAATACCGTTGCCCAGCCTTTGAAATCCATCAAGTTTGGTGATCGGGATCATCCCCTGCAGCTGCAGCAAATCACGATTGATGGCAACGGCACCGTACAGCAACTTATGTTGCAGCCCGGTCAACCGCTGCTGGTATCGGGGTTTGATCGCTCAGAAGAAGAAAGTGAAGGCAAGCGTGCCGGGCCTGGTATGCCCATGCTGTTTGGGGGCGGTGATCGGCTTTCGCGCGAGCAACTTGTGACGGTCATCATTATCACTGCGCAAATGGAAGAGGGGATATAGGCTATGTCCGCGTCTGCTCCCTATGCGCTGCGCCTGTCCTCGGCTAACTTGCTTTTCGGGCTGGACTGGTACGCCATCATTGGCGCTGATGCATCGCTAGAAGCGCGTCGCATCGCCCGGCGCTGTCGGGCCACGTATAGTACGCCGGTAACTGCCAACACCATGAGTGTTGGCCTGGCAACGCTGGTGGAGCGCCGCAACCGTGGAAACAGGCAACCCACGTATTCTGCGGCAGCGCTGCTTGCTCAT
>DAHVSI010000265.1 GCA_027324645.1 Castellaniella sp.
CTCGACAAGCCGGTCCTCACACAGCTGGGCATTTATCTCAAAGGCGTTGTCAGGCTAGACCTGGGGTATTCATACCGCAACGACTTGCCGGTCATTGACCTCATCGCAGAGCGCCTGCCCGCCACATTTTTGCTGATGATATGCGCCTTTCTGTTCTCGTTGCTATTAGGCGTGTTGTTTGGGGTCATAGCGGCCCGGGCACGGTACAGTCAAAAACGACGATGGATTGATTCGGCCGTCACCAGTACCGCACTCGTTCTGTACGCCACCCCGCTATTCTGGCTCTCCCTCATGGGGATTCTGCTGTTTTCGGTTGTATTGGGCTGGCTGCCCGCGTTTGGCATGGAGTCAGTTGGCGCCAACCTGACCGGCTGGGACAGGGTTAAGGACATTGGCGCCCACTTAATACTACCCACCGTCACACTCGGGTGCTTCTTCATGGCCTTTTATGTGCGGCTGACACGCGCATCCATGCTGGAAGTCATTGGCATGGACTTTGTGCGCACTGCCAAGGCAAAGGGCGTGGCTGACGGGGCCATCATCCGCACACACGTGCTGCGCAATGCCCTACTGCCCGTCATTACGTTTGCCGGCATCCAGCTGGGCCAGATGGCAGGCGGCGCAGTCCTTACAGAAACCGTGTTTTCCTGGCCCGGCATCGGCCGGCTGATGTTCGATGCCTTGCTGCAGCGCGATTATCAACTGTTGCTGGGTATTTTTCTCGTGACATCGGCCATGGTGGTTCTATTCAACCTTCTGACTGACCTGGCCTACCGTATTGTTGACCCCCGCATCGCCTCGGCTGACGGTTCAGGAGCATCATGATGGAAGGATTCTTCAAGCGGTATGCGCGTAACTACGGGGCCATCTTTGGACTGATCGTCATTATTGCGGTTGCGTGCATTGCCATCGCTGCGCCCTATCTTTATCAGGAATCACCGTGGAACATGGTTGCCGCGCCCCTGATCCCGCCGTTTACTGATTCGGCCTATCCCTTTGGCACCGACATGCTGGGGCGCGACATTACGGCAGGCCTGGTATGGGGCGCGAGGGTATCCCTCCTGATCGGACTCCTTTCCACAGCCATCGCGCTCATATTCGGCATTATTGTAGGGACGCTTTCGGGCTATTTTGGCGGCTGGGTCGACGACATGCTCATGCGCTTCACCGAATTCTTCCAGACTATCCCACAGCTTGCCCTGGCTGTTGTGATTGTGGCTGTCGCCAAGCCATCTCTGTACTCCATCATGGCTGCGATCACCGTGGTGTCGTGGCCACCGGCAGCGCGCCTGGTGCGCTCCGAGTTCATGTCTCTCAAACAACGGGAATTTGTTCTGGCCGCTATCGTGGCAGGGCAAAAACCCAACAAAATCATCTGGTCACAAATACTGCCCAACGCCATGTCGCCCATTATTGTTTCGGCTTCATTCATGGTGGCAACGGCCATTCTGACCGAGTCAGCCCTGTCATTTTTAGGCTTGGGCGACCGCAACATGATGAGCTGGGGGTTCATGATTGGTGCCGCACGCACCATGATCCGCGAAGCGTGGTGGATGATTGTGTGGCCCGGGGTCGCCATCCTGCTTACCGTGTTGGCCATCAACCTTATTGGCGAAGGGCTGAATGACGCGCTCAACCCACAGCTGCGCCGACGCAATGAATAACTTTAGGGCTGCACCATGAACAACGACGCACCTTTGCTTGACGTACAAAACCTGGCAGTGCCGTTACCTGCCGGTGGTGATCGCCCATTTGCCGTCAAAGACATTTCGTACAACATTCATCAGGGCGAGATAGTATGTATTGTCGGGGAGTCGGGCTCGGGCAAGTCAGTCAGTGCCAATGCCATCATGGGCCTGTTGCCTGAGGAGCTTACCCCAACCAATGGCCGGATCGTATTTCAGGGCAAGGATTTGCTGCAGCAGTCGCAGCCCGCCTTGCGTGACTTGCGTGGCCAGCACATCGGCATGATTTTCCAGGAGCCTCTGTCAGCCCTGAACCCGCTCATGACCGTGGGGCGTCAGATTAGCGAAATCATGCAGGTACACGACAAATATCCGGGTGAGCAACGGCGTGCCCGGGTGCTCGAAATGCTGGATTTTGTAGGGCTACCCGATCCAGCGCTTCTGTACGATAGCTATCCGTTCAGGCTATCCGGCGGCCAGCGGCAGCGCGTCATGATCGCTATGGCCTTGGCGCTTGAACCTGCCCTGCTCATTGCCGATGAGCCCACAACTGCTCTGGACATGACAACGCAGGCACAGATTCTGAATCTGATTTTGCGGATTCAGGCAGAAAAAGGCATGGGTGTCATGTTCATTACCCATGACTTTGGCGTCGTTGCCGAAATCGCTCATCGTGTTGTTGTCATGGAAAAAGGCCTGACTGTCGAGCAGGGGCCAGTCAGCCAGGTACTCAACGAGCCCCAGCATCCGTATACCAAGCGCCTGATTGCCGCGGTGCCACATGCCCACAACGCCGAAGACGGTACCGGCCGTCCGGCCGTTGACGATAGCTCCACACCAGTTCTTGAAGTCCGCAACCTGCACAAAACGTATGTCACAGCGGGCGGCCTGCTGCGCAAAAAGCGGGTTGTACCGGCAGTCAGTGATGTGAGCTTCACACTCCGACAGGGCGAGACGCTGGGCGTGGTTGGCGAATCCGGCTCCGGCAAATCCACCCTGGGCCGCTGCCTGCTCAAACTCATGGCGTTTGAACAGGGTGAGCTCATTTTTAACGGAACAGACATTGCGCCCCTCACGGAGCGGGAGTTCCGTTCCATGCGCCGGCACATGCAAATGGTGTTCCAGGACCCTTTTTCATCGCTTAACCCGCGCCACACAATCGGCAAGACCATCTCTGACGGCCCTGTCGCAAACGGCGTGACACGTGGCCGGGCCCAGGAACGTGCCCGTGAGCTGCTCAAGCTGGTGGGCCTGGACGCATCAGCGTTCAACCGTTATCCCAATCAGTTCTCAGGAGGCCAGCGGCAACGTGTGGGCATTGCCCGGGCCTTGGCCCTTGACCCCAAACTGCTTATTGCTGACGAAGCCGTCTCGGCCCTTGATGTGTCCGTGCAAGCGCAGGTGCTTGAGCTACTGAACGAACTCCAGCAAAAGCTGCGTATTGCCATGCTGTTTATTACGCACGATCTGCGCGTGGCTGCCAAAGTATGCGACGCCGTCATCGTCATGCACCAGGGCAAGGTTGTTGAGCAAGGCCCACCGGCCACCATCTTCAACGACCCGCAGCATCCCTACACAAAAAGCCTGATTGCCGCCATCCCCGGCAAGGAATGGGATCCGTCACTGGCCAAGACAGCCTGATCCACCTTTCTGTCCAAAGGAGCGACCACCATGCAACGACCTGCGGCTACCCCCACGATACAGCTGGATAACGACACCGTCCGCGTCACCGAGTGGCGCTTTGCGGCCGGTGCTGAAACTGGCTGGCATACGCATGCCATGCCTTATGTCGTTGTGCCCATGACGACCGGCCCGCTGTTACTTGAAACAAACGAAGGCGAACAAACCAGTCAGCTCACCTTAGGCCAGGCTTACTTTCGGCCGGCGGGGGTCAAACATAACGTGATCAATCCATCGGATCACGAATTTGTATTTGTTGAAACGGAAATCAAGTAGCCCCATGCCGTGCCGCGATGAAAGCTTTTTTTGCCCATGATCAGCTGTTGCACCAGCCCACCGCGTGTGGCCCAGGCCACAGCAGGGTGACCAACGCTGACGCAACACGAGTCCACGCCGCACTGGCGGCGCTGGACGCACAGGGCATTGCGCTGGATACACCGGCAGATTACGGCGTGGCCATTGAGGCTGTCCATGCCAGCCACTACCTGGGCTTTCTCAGACACGCCCATGAGCGCTGGCAATTGCATCCTGACCAGGCCACGCTTGGCACGGACGTCTATCCGGCCTTATCACCCCCCCGTAATGCCTGGCAGCGTGCGCCCCTGCGTGGTGCCTGCCAGGCCCAATCGGTGATCGGCCAGGCGGGGTATTACCTGGGCGATCGGTCCTGCAAAATGGGGCCCGACACATGGCGGGCGGCATTGCGATCCAGCCATTGCGCCATTGCTGCAGCCGACTGGGTAGCAACGTTCAATGATGTTGCCTACGCCGTGTGTGGCCCTCCGGGCAATCATGCGCACTATGACCGCGCTGCCAGCCACTGTTTTCTGAATAACAGCGCGATGGCCGCCCAGCGGCTGCGTAGCACCTTTCAGCGTGTTGCCATTCTGGACATTGACGCGCATCATGGTGACGGGACCCAAGACATTTTTTACGACCGCGCCGACATCATGACCTTGTCCATCCACAATGATCCTGGCCATGCCTACCCGTACTACACAGGTTATGCCTGTGAGCGTGGCTTGGGGCGCGGTCATGGGTATAACATCAATATGCCGCTGGGCCATGGTGCGGTGAAAGCAGACTTTTTAATCGCCATGGAAAAAGCCCTGGCGACAATGCGGGATTTTCGTGCGGACGCCCTGGTTCTAGCGCTGGGAACCCCTCAATGCACCCCTCACCCTGCCCCGCATCCGGCCTCGTCCCTTGAGGTTTATCAACGTGTTGGCGAACGTGTCGGCACCCTTCACCTGCCTACCGTTATTGTTCAGGAAGGCGGCTGCCAGGCCGGTACACTTCAATCTACCGTCGATGCGTTCCTGCAGGGTTTATCCGAAGCTACTATCTGACACACAGGTATCTCCATGACAAATACACAGACTCTTTCGATCAATGGGCAGCGGCTCTGGCAGTCGCTGATGGATTTGGCA
The DNA here is from genome assembly GCA_027324645.1 of Castellaniella sp. Taxonomy (GTDB): domain Bacteria; phylum Pseudomonadota; class Gammaproteobacteria; order Burkholderiales; family Burkholderiaceae_B; genus JAJYRX01. The sequence continues at coordinate 4,796 of DAHVSI010000265.1, forward strand.
AAAATTGGTGCCACACCCAAAGGGGGCAACTGCCGTCTGGCCCTGACACCGCTTGACGGTCAGGGCCGTGACCTTGTAGTAGGTTGGATGAAAGACGCGGGCCTGGACATCACCGTGGACCAGGTGGGCAACATCTTTGGCCGCCGGCCGGGGAAAAATCCCGATCTACCGCCCATTGCCACCGGCAGCCACATTGATACACAACCCACCGGCGGAAAATTTGATGGCTGCTATGGCGTCATGGCCGGCTTGGAAGTCATGCGCACCCTGCAGGACAACAACATCCAGACTGAGGCACCCCTTGAACTCATCATCTGGACCAATGAAGAAGGCACCCGCTTTGTACCCGTCATGATGGGCTCAGGCGTGTTTACAGGCGTCTTTCCGCTGGAAAAAGCACTAAGCGCTACAGACAAGGAAGGGAAAACGGTGCACGATGAGCTGGTCAACATCGACTACGCTGGTGATGCCCCGGTACCTGGCCACAAACTGGGCGGATATATCGAGGCGCATATCGAACAGGGCCCCGTGCTGGAGGCCGAAGACAAAGTCATTGGTGTGGTGACCGGGTCCCTGAGCTTGCGCTGGTACGACGTCCGGATAACCGGCATGGAAGCTCATGCGGGCCCCACCCCCATGCCATTACGGCGTGATAGTCTCTATGCAGCCTCGTATCTGGTCCAAGACGTCGTGCACATTGCCAACGATTTCTCACCCGATGGGCGTGGCACCGTTGGCGAAATCCATGCGTTCCCCTGTTCGCGCAACGTCATTCCGGGCGAAATCAAAATGACTATTGATATGCGCCATGTAGACAGCAAAGCCATTGAACAAATGGACGCCCAGTTGCGGGCTGCCTGTGAAGACCTGCGCACAGGCAAACGGACCGGATACAAGGTAGACGTGGAATTAACCGATGTACAGCAGTTTGCTTCGACGCCTTTCGATACGGATCTGGTGGACGCAGTAGAAAAAAGTGCCCGCCAGCGCGGGTATGGCAACCGTCGCATCGTTACCGGAGCAGGGCATGATGCCGTATACGTCGCAACGGTAGCGCCAACAGCCATGATTTTTGTTCCCTGCAAAGACGGTATCAGCCACAACGAACTTGAGGATGCCAAGCCAGAGCATCTTGAGGCCGGTGCCAACGTGCTGCTCGACACCATGCTGGACCATGCCGGCTAACCGGGTGTTGTCGCCATAACAGTGTCCATTAACCAGACCAGACCTGACACAGATCAGCATAAAGCCGGCATTGCACTGTTTTTGGTGGGCTTGCTGGGGTTTGCTTTTTTCGATGCCGCCAGCAAGCAGCTGCTGGAAACATACCCGGCACCGTTTCTGAACGTGGTGCGCTACGCGACGGTCTGCCTGGTTGCAATCGTCCTGTGGCTACGCAACCCTCGCGGACCTGTGCCCTCTGGCTATCGGTCATTGCTGGTAGCCCGGGGCACGGCCCTGGGCATTGTGGGTACGTGTTTCATGTCGGCACTGATATGGATGCCCCTGGCTGAGGCGACGGCCATCTATTTCACGTCACCACTACTTGTCGTTGCCCTGTCACCCTGGTTTCTGAATGAACGCGTGTCCTCTGCAAAATGGGTAGCTGTCCTGATCGGCTTTGCTGGCATGCTATTGATTGTTCGGCCTGGTAACACCCTGCCATGGCTGGGCACCTTGCTCATGGTGATCTCGGCCATGAGCTTCGCCCTGTTTCAGCTGCTCACTCGGCGTCTTGCCGGACATGTGCCCACTCATGTGCAATATGGCAGCACCGCCGTAATCTGCCTGATCATCACCGGGTTGCCGGCACCGTTTTTTCTTCCGCAACCCTGGCCTGATCCCCTTACATTGCTAATGATTGTCGGGATCAGTTCAACCAATGCCCTGGCGCAGGTATTGTTGCTAGCAGCCTTTAAACGCGTACAGGCTTCAACGCTGGCGCCCATGAATTATTTTCAGTTGCTGATTGCATTGATAATTGGTGCAACGTGGTTTAAGCAACCGCCTGACACCCTTGCCCTGCTTGGTATGGCGCTGATCACCGCCGCCGGTCTTTATCTGGCCCGCCGGCCGGTTTAAACACCCATCTATCACATGACCCTTAAGGAGGATGGCATGAACCACCACACTTTGACCAAAGATGACTGGCACCAGCGCGCAGCTGCATTAAGCTTCCCTGACCGCCCGTTCATCGATGGCGAGTTTGTTGCTGGCGATGGCGAACCCATCGCAGCGGTAAACCCGGCAACAGGCAAAACGCTGGTTCATGTCCAGAGCTGCTCTCCGGAAAACATTGATCAGGCAGTACGCGTTGCGCGCGATACCTACGAACGTGGCGTCTGGCGGACCATGCCGCTGCTGCAAAAAAAGAATGTACTGCTCAGGCTGGCCGCCTTGCTGAACGAGCATAGCCATGAACTGGCGCTGCTTGAAACCATGGATATGGGCAAGCCTATTTCCGACACCCTGCTGTTTGACTTGCCCGAGACCATTCGCTGCTTCACCTGGTATGCCGAAGCTCTGGACAAGCTCTACGACAACATTGCACCGACCGATGCGCATGCGCTGGCAACCATCACGCGCGAACCACTGGGGGTGGTAGCGGCGGTAGTGCCATGGAATTATCCGCTTATGATGGCCAGCTGGAAAGTGGCGCCCGCTCTGGCCATGGGTAACAGCGTCCTCCTCAAACCTGCAGAGCAATCAAGCCTGACGGCACTGCGCCTGGCCGAACTGGCCACGGAGGCAGGCATACCGCCGGGCGTTTTCAATGTCACCCCCGGCACAGGCCCTGTAGCGGGCAAAGCGCTAGGTCTGCATCCTGATGTGGACTGCCTGTCGTTTACGGGTTCTACGCAAACAGGCAAATACTTCATGCAATACTCAGGCCAATCCAACCTGAAACAGGTCTGGCTTGAATGCGGTGGCAAATCGCCTCACATTATTTTTGACGATTGCCCCGACCTGGACAGGGCAGCCCTGGCTGCTGCGACGGGAATTTTCAACAACCAGGGGGAGGTTTGCATCGCTGGTTCCCGACTTTACGTGCAATCGAGCATCTACGACGCCTTCATGGAAAAACTTGATCAGCTGGCCCATACTATGCACCCGGGAGATCCGCTGGATCCCACGTCAATGATGGGTGCCATGGTTGACGAACAGCATATGCAGCGGGTGCTTGACTTCATCCAGGTAGGCCTTGATGATGGCGCGCAACTGCGCACAGGTGGCGGTCAGGTCCGCGCCGATACCGGCGGGTACTACATTCAGCCCACCATCTTTGAAGGCGTTGAGCCACACCACGTCCTGATGCGTGAAGAGGTATTTGGCCCCGTGCTGAACGCAACACGCTTTGAAACCGAAGACGAAGCCCTGACGCTTGCCAATGATTCCCCCTACGGCCTGGGCGCCGGCCTGTGGACCCAGAACCTGGCGCGGGCGCACCGCGTGGCCGGCCAGCTTCGTGTGGGTCTGGTTTGGGTGAATTGCTATTTTGACGGCGACATCACCGTTCCGTTTGGCGGCGTACGCCAGTCAGGCTTTGGTCGCGACAAATCCCTGCACGCGCTGGACAAGTACAGTTCGCTCAAAACCACCTGGATACGGCTGGATTAAGCTGTCAGTCAGTACCCTTGGTCGCGTGATACAACACCGCTGATTTCCTGCCCTTTTTGCCATTGACGGATTTTCCCTGCAATCTGTTCAACGGTTTCTTCCGGCAGGCTGGCGGCAGCCACGTGCGGTGTGATGGTGATGCGTTTGTCCGTCCAGAAGGGATGGTCCTGAGGCAGCGGCTCTTGCACAAAAACATCCAGGGTTGCGCCCTTCAGGTGCCCTTGGTCCAGCACACTGATCAAGTCCTCTTCTACCAGGTGCTCGCCCCGCCCCATACTGATCAGATATGCGTCGGGGCGCAGCTGACCCAGGTTGCGGGCATTAAGCACACCATGGGTTTCGGGCGTCAGGGGCAATGTGTTGATAAGCACCCGTGTGCGCCCCAGAAATTCGGAAAACTGCTCGGACCCATGAAAGCTTTGCACGCCAGGCACTTCACGGGGAGAGCGGGACCATCCCGCGACGGGATAATCCAGAGCAGCGATGGCCGAAGCGACGCTGGACCCCATTTTGCCCATGCCCAATACGCCCACGGGCCATTGCGAGCGGCGAATGTCAGGTTGTGGTGACCATGTTTTTTGCTGCTGCAACTGCTCGTAGTGGGCAAAACTGCGTGACGCACGCAGCAGTGCATGCAAGGCGTATTCCGCCATTTGCACAGCCATGCCGGCATCTTCCAGGCGAACAATCTTGGTGCTGTCGCGCAGGCCGGGCAATTTCAACAGTGCGTCGACCCCGGCCCCCATATTAAAGACCACCCGCAAGTCTGTTTCTCGCTCAAACAGCTGGTCGGGCGGAATCCATGCGACTGCGACTTCTGCCCCGGTCGGCGGAGCGTCGTCCTGCCATTCGATAATCTGAGCATCAGGCAGTGCCTGCCTGAGCATGGACATCCAGACATCAGGCTCTGACATGGTGGAAGCAAACAAGATCTTCATGGCGTGGTCCTTGTGGAAAATGGTTATTGGTCCAGGGCTTGCTGACGTATGCTGGAGAGGGTTGCCCCAGGCGCAATACCGTCAGGGTCATAACGCAGTTCAAGCAGGGCCGGCAGGTTCTGCTGCGCGGCAAAATCGAGGGCCCGGTCCAGGGCAGGCTGAAAGGCATCGGTATGCGTCACAACTTCGCCGAACCCACCGTAAGCGCTGACCAGGGTGACATAGTCGGGATTCTCAAAACCAAGGGCAATTTCGCGACCGGGAAAATCCCGCTCCTGATGGGCCCGTATGGTGCCCCACATGCTGTTATTGAACACCAAGATGACGATACCCAAACGGTATTGCATGGCAACACCCAATTCTTGCATCGTCATTTGAAAACAGCCATCACCAGCGAAACACACAACGGTGCGATCCGGACGATGCAGTTTGGCCGCGATGGCGGCAGGCAAGCCATACCCCATGGTGCCGACCGTAGCGGCAAGATTAGTGCCCGGCCCTCGAAACTCGCGATAGCGATGGGGAAAGAGAACATAGTTGCCCGCGCCGGTGGTCAGGCACGCATCATCGTCCAGCGTGCCACTGGTTGCCACGGCCACCTCGTCAAGACTCAGGGGCCCAGGAAACGGCAAGGGCTTGCGGCTATCCTGCAGTGCTTGGTGCATGCGCGCGACATCATCGGCGCGCGAGGAAGCGTGATCGGGATTCAGAGTGGCCACCGCCTGAGCAAAACCATTCACCGTCGCCACAATCCCGAGTTCTGCTTGATATACCCGCCCTAGTTCTTCGGGGTCGGGATAGACATGGATAAGCTTTTGCTGCGGTCGCGGGCTTTGCATTAAGGTGTAGCCCAGTGACGTCGCTTCGCCCATGCGGGTGCCTACCGCCAGCAGGAGATCGGCATCAGCAATACGGGCCTGTAATTCAGGGGTCATATCCCAGCCAACATGGCCTGCCGCACACGGATGGGCCTGATCAAAGCACTCCAGTCTGCGCCATGCCGTGCCAACCGGCAGCTCAAAGCGTTCAGCAAAAGCTTCTATGTGGCGCATTGACTGGGCCGTCCAGCGGCTACCACCCAATAGAAGAAAGGGCCTCTTGGCACCATCAAGCAGAGTTTTCATGGCCTGCAGGTCGTCTGGCCCGACGGCGATGTCCACAGGGCGCACCGCAGGCAAATCGGCAGTTTGCGCCCGCCCCCATAACGTATCTTCAGGCAGTGCCAGGACCACAGGCCCAGGCCGCCCATTGGTTGCCACGGCAAACGCACGGGCGATGAACTCCGGTATGCGCTCGGTCTGATCAATCTGAGCCACCCATTTGGTTTGTTGACCAAACATGCGCCGATAATCGACCTCCTGGAAGGCCTCGCGCTCAATCATGTCTTGGCCAACCTGCCCAATAAAAAGAATCATGGGGGTGGAATCTTGCCAAGCGGTGTGTACGCCCACCGCGGCATTGGCTGCTCCGGGGCCACGCGTCACAAAGCACACGCCCGGCGTGCCGGTAAGTTTGCCATGCGCCTCGGCCATATAAGCTGCGCCACTTTCCTGCCTGCAAACAACAGGGTCAATATGGCCCTTATGTTCGTTCAGGGCATCGATGCACGGCAGGTAGCTTTCACCCGCCACCATAAACACACGGTCAACGCCCTGATTACGCAGCTGCTGGACAAGGATCTGGCCGCCATTACGCATCGGCAAAGCAGTATCAGACATAGGTGAGTACCCTCTAGAATTCAGACTATCGTAGCAACTTGGCCCGGCATGACAACCACCACGCCCCAGACCACATGTAACAGGATCGCCTCGCAAAACACAATGGTGAATGCATACAATTTTCTTGCGGGCTGTTCTATCATGACTGTAGGAAACACACACTGCAGCGCGGTGCAAACGGCTTTATCATGACAGCTGGTCATTGCGCTAACTTTCAAGGAGACATGCATGTCAGCACAGCCCCTATCGACCGGCACATTACAGCAGATGCGGGACAAGAACGTATCGCGTGGCGTGCTCACCGCTCACCCCCTGTTCATCGACCGCGCAGAAGGCTCACGCGTATGGACCACCGACGGCAAGGAATACCTTGATTTTGTGGGTGGCATTGGTGTCATGAACGTTGGCCACAACAACCCGACAGTCAACGAGGCCGTACGCAAACAGCTTGACCGCGTCACCCACGTTGCCTTCCAGGTTGCAGGCTACGATGTCTATGTCGAACTTGCCGAGCGGCTGAACAAGCTCATTGGCAAGGGTGCCGATTACAAGTCGCTGTTTCTGACGACGGGCGCCGAAGCTGTTGAAAACGCGGTCAAGATTGCCCGCGCTTACCGGAATGCTCCGGGCATCATTGCCTTCCGTGGCGGCTTCCATGGCCGCACGCTTTTGGGCATGACGCTTACAGGCATGAGTGCACCGTACAAACAAAACTTCGGTCCCTTTGCCGGCGACGTCCACCACACACCTTATCCCGATGCCTACCGCAACATGGATGCGGACACAGCCATTCGTGAGCTCAAAAACCTGCTCGAGACCACCATCACCCCCGACCGTGTCGCTGCTGTCCTGATCGAATCCGTACAAGGCGACGGCGGCTTCCTATATGCCGGCTCCGAGTTCCTGAAAGAACTTCGCGCCCTGACCGAACAATACGGAATCCTGCTGATCTGCGATGAAATCCAGGCAGGCTTTGGCCGCACCGGCAAGCTGTTTGGTTTTGAGCATAGCGGTATCCAGCCTGATCTGGTGACCGTAGCAAAAAGTCTGGCCGCAGGCCTGCCCCTATCTGGTGTCGTTGGCCGCGCTGACATCATGGATGCGCCCACACCGGGTGGTCTGGGCGGCACATACGGCGGCAACGCCCTGGCATGTGCGGCCTCCCTGGCCATTCTGGACCTCTTTGAAACCACCGACTTGCTGGACAAGAGTGTCCAGCTTGGTGAGCAACTGCGCACCGGCCTCGATAACCTGGCAAGAAAGTATCCACAAATCGGCAAGGTGCGTGGCCTGGGGCCCATGCTTGCCATGGAATTCGTCAAGGACGAAGATCCTTTCTCCCCCGATCCGGACACGGCCCAGCGGGTCATTGATGAGGCGCGCGAACTGGGGCTGCTAGTGATTAAATGCGGCTTTTATCGCAACACAGTGCGCCTGCTTGCCCCCCTTACCACATCGAGCGACGAAGCAGCCCAGGCACTCGAAATTCTTGATCAGGCGCTTGAACGCGCTACCCAATCCAAAGGCTAACCCATGACTACTACTCAACCCTTAACTGACCAGCAATTTTTGCAGCGGCTGGCCGAGCAGGCAGGCAAAGACGGCACAAAAACCTTTGCAGTCACATCGCCCGCTACGGGGCAAACAGTTGTTGATGTCGCCGACTGTAATGCTGACCATGCCCGCGACGCTGTCGAACGTTCCGTCAAAGCATTCGACAACTGGCGCAAGGTCAATCCCTATGAGCGCTCCAGACTGCTGCTGGCCTGGTACGACGCCATCATGGCTCATCAGGACGCTATCGGAAAAATCATCTCTGCAGAAATGGGCAAACCCGTTTCTGAGGCACGGGGTGAGGTGGCCTACGCCGCTGCCTTTGTGCAGTTTTACGGCGAAGAAGCCAAACGCATCCGTGGCGAAACATTCAGCAGCCAGTTTTCGCACAAACGGCTCTATGCAGAACGCATGCCTGTAGGGCCTGTCTATGCCATTACGCCCTGGAACTTTCCGGCTGCCATGATCACCCGCAAAGTTGCCCCTGCGCTGGCCGCCGGCTGTACGGCCATCGTCAAGCCTGCCGCCCAGTCTCCCCTGACGGCGGTATTCCTGGCCTACCTGTGGGAACAGGTGGGTGGTCCGGCTGACGCACTGTCCGTGCTCACAACACGCGATGCGCGCGGTGTTTCCGAAGTCATGTTCGACGATGTACGTATCCGTAAGCTGACGTTCACGGGCAGCACTTCTGTTGGGCGTAGCCTTTACGCGCAGGCAGCCAAAACGCTCAAGAAAGTCTCTCTGGAGCTTGGCGGCCATGCACCGTTTCTGATCTTTGACGATGCCGATCTGGATCTGGCCGTCAACGAGGTCATTGCCTGCAAATTCCGCAATGCCGGCCAAACCTGTGTATGTACCAACCGCGTCTATGTTCAGAAAGGCATTGCCGACGCCTTTACACAGAAACTGGTGGAACGTGTCGCCGAACTCAAAGTGGGCGACCCGGCCAATGATGCCACCGAAATCGGTCCGCTGGTCGATGCCGCCGGCCTTGAAAAAGTCCAGTCTCACGTCAAGGACGCTGTGAATAAAGGCGCACAGCTGCACATTGGTGGTAATGCCAACGAACTGTATTACGAGCCCACCGTGCTCACGGACGTACGGGCCGGCATGCAAATCCTTGAAGAAGAAACGTTTGGCCCTGTGGCGCCCATCATTCTGTTCGACACCGAGGAAGAAGCTATCCACCAGGCCAACGACACGCCATACGGTTTGGCTGCGTACATGTACACCAACGATCTGCGTCGCATGCATCGTGTGTCCGAAGCGCTTGAATACGGCATTGTCGGCGTCAACGATGGCGGCCCCTCGGCTGCCCAGGCACCCTTTGGCGGCATCAAGGACAGCGGCCTTGGGCGGGAAGGCGGGCACTGGGGCCTGGACGAGTTCCTGGAAGTCAAATACGTCTCAGTCGGACTGCGGGAGCCTGCATAATGAGCTCCAATACCACCGCCACCCAGCGCTATCGTATTGCCGTCATCCCCGGGGATGGCATAGGCAAAGAGGTTGTCCCTGAAGGCATCCGCGCCCTGGATGCCGCCGGCACCCGGTTTGGCTTTGAACTCGAATGGGAGCATTTTGACTGGTCATGCGAGTACTACACCAAACATGGCCGCATGATGCCGGAAGACGGTATCGACCAATTACGCGACTTCGATGCCATCTTCCTGGGAGCCGTGGGCTACCCGGGCGTACCGGACCACGTGTCCTTATGGGGTCTGCTCATACCCATCAGGCGCGAATTTCATCAATACGCCAATATCCGCCCTGTACGGCTCATGCCAGGCGTACGGTCCCCCTTGGCAGATCGTCGGCCTGGAGACATTGATATCGTCATCGTGCGTGAGAACACCGAAGGCGAGTATTCATCACGTGGCCGCACCGAAAATGAAGGCACGGATGACGAAACCGTTATCCAGGAAAGCGTCTTTACCCGCAAGGGGACCGACCGTATCTTGCGCTACGCGTTCGAGCTGGCACAAAAGCGTCGTGGCCACGTAACGTCTGCCACCAAGTCCAACGGCCTGGCCATTACCATGCCGTTTTGGGACGAACGGTTCGAGGCCATGTCCAGTCAATACCCGGATATTCGTACAAGCCAATACCACATCGACATTCTGGCCGCCCATTTTGTGTCGCATCCAGACTGGTTTGATGTGGTCGTCGGCTCCAACCTGTTTGGGGATATTCTGTCTGACCTTGGGCCGGCCTGTGCCGGGACTATTGCGATAGCACCGTCCGCCAACCTTAATCCCGAGAAGGACTATCCATCCATGTTCGAACCGGTGCACGGTTCGGCGCCCGATATTGCCGGAAAAGGCGTTGCCAATCCCATTGGGCAAATATGGGCGGGGGCACAAATGCTGCAACATCTGGGGCAGGAAAAAGCAGCCGCAGCGGTTGAGGCTGCCATTGAGCATGCCCTTGCCGATGGCATTAAAACCCCCGACATGGGTGGCTCTGCTTCGACCGAAAAAGCGGGGCGCGCTATCGCGGACCTGATCTAACCGCGACGAACGCAGCTTCTTGATAAGCCGATCCGCCGACGCACAGGTCTTACTATCCTGCCGCAACGGCGGGTCGGGCTTCAGATAGCATCCGTATGGATATCCGCACCGTTATTGACAACACCATATTAGGTCAGTCCACGGTGGTTGCCGGCCATCGCGGACTGACCAACCAGGTTGTCTGGGTACATATTGTTGACCATCCGGACATGGCCGCCTGGGTGCGACCCGGCCACCTTTTGCTGATGACCGGCTACCACTGGCCTCGTGGCGCTGAGCAACAGCGTGCGCTCATTTATCAACTGCACGAGCGCAGTCTAGCCGGTATCGTTCTGGCGGTGCCCCGGTTTCTTGACTGTTTTCCTCCCGCAGCCCGCCAGGCCGCCGACACAGTCAATCTCCCGTTACTCGAGCTGCCATGGGACATTCCGTTCAGCCAGGTCACCGAGGACATTCACGGACGCATTATTCAGGACCAACATGAGCAGCTTGCCAGGTCCGACAGCATCCATCGCGCGCTTACGCTGGCTGCCGCCAATCT
>DAHVSI010000267.1 GCA_027324645.1 Castellaniella sp.
CGTTGTATGCCGTCCCGCTGAAGCAGCCATGCGTGTGGGTGGCGGGCAATGAAGGACAGGGTGTGGATCCTGATTTGCTGCGGGCGGCAGACTATATTGTGCGTATACCGCAGTCATTGGCGGCCGAGTCCCTGAACATCAGCGTTGCCACGGGTATATGTTTGTTCGAACAGCGGCGCCGGCAACTTGGGAAATAGGCTAGAACATGCGTCTGTCCAGGCCCACCTCATCAAGGACTTTGGTTGAAATCTCTTCGATGGATTTGGTCGTAGTTGATAACCAGGGGATGCCTTCCATACGCATCAGCCGTTCGGCGTCGGCTACTTCCTGGCGGCATTGACGAAGCGAGGCATAGGTGCTGTTTGGACGTCTTTCATTGCGTACTTCACTAAGCCGGTCGGGATCAATGGAAAGGCCGAACAATTTTTTTCGGAATGGGGCTAACGTGGCTGGCAGACTGTTGCGATCAAAGTCTTCAGGGATCAAGGGAAAATTGGCTGCTCGCACAGCATATTGCATGGCCAGATACAGGCTTGTTGGGGTTTTGCCGCAACGTGATACGCCGACCAGGATGACATCGGCCTGCTCAAGATCATGAATGAACTGGCCATCGTCGTGAGCGAGTGTAAAGTTGATGGCGTCAATACGGCGTTCGTATTGCTCGGCCTGGCCCGCGGTATGGGAACGCCCCACGAAGTCGCTGGCCTTGACGCCCAGTGCCGATTCTATGTGGGTGACAAACGTGCCAAAAAGGTCCAGAAGAGTGCAGTCAGCGTCCCGCAGCTGTTGCACACTTTCGGGGTTGACCAGGGTGCTGAACACCAGTGGAGGGGCACCGGTTTCCTGGGCGCAGCGGTTGATTCGCGAGGCAACAGATTTGGCCTTATCAAGTGTGTCAATAAAGGGCAGCCGGATCGCTTCAAAACTGATCTGCTCAAATTGCGACAGGACAGAATGACTGAACGTCTCGGCAGTGATACCGGTGCTATCGGACACGATAAATACCGTGCGCTCTATCGGGGTGGTTTCCATGATCTCTTGGCGTACAGAATAAGGGGGAGGCGGTACAATCGTGCAAGCTTAACAGTCACCTGGAGTGTGGGCAAGACAGGTTTGCACAGGGCGCTGGCGTGTGAACAGCGCAATGTGCAAACAGGTTTTCTTTATTCCAGAGGTGACTTCAATGTCTTATGTTGTTCCATTCGATCGGCTGCGCATGACCGATGTCGATTCTGTGGGTGGCAAAAATGCCTCCCTTGGCGAGATGATTTCCCAGCTCGCCGACATGGGTGTCCGGGTGCCGGGCGGCTTCGCCACGACGGCTGATGCGTTTCGTGAATTTTTAGCTGCAACGGGCCTGGACGAACGCATTGCACAGCGACTGGGCACGCTCAATGTCGAAGATGTCCGTGAGCTGGCTGATGCCGGGTCTCAAATTCGTCAGTGGATCCTCGACACGCCATTCCCGGCCAAGCTCGAAGAAGCCATCCGCACTGCCTTTGCAGAGCTGGACGCCGATGGCCAGGGCACGTTCGCGGTTCGGTCATCGGCAACGGCCGAGGATCTGCCGGATGCATCATTTGCCGGTCAGCAAGAAACGTTTCTAAACGTGGTTGGCATTGACGAGGTGCTTGAAAAAATGCACCAGGTATTTGCCTCACTGTATAACGATCGTGCTATCTCTTATCGCGTACACAAAGGCTATGCCAACGCCGATGTGGCCCTGTCGGCAGGTGTTCAGCGCATGGTGCGCTCGGACCAGGGCAGTGCCGGTGTCATGTTCAGCCTCGATACCGAATCCGGTTTTCGGGATGTCGTGTTTATTACCTCATCTTACGGATTGGGCGAAACTGTCGTGCAAGGTTCCGTCAACCCCGACGAATTCTATGTATTCAAGCCGACCCTGGCGTCCGGACATGACCCGATCGTCAGCCGGCGTATTGGATCCAAGCTGATCAAAATGGAGTTTGACGAGTCCGGCGATAGCGATCACGCCGTAAAAACCGTCGACGTGCCCGTATCCGAGCGTAATCGGTACTCGCTGTCAGACGAAGAAGTAATCGAGCTGGCACGTTATGCCGTCATTATTGAAAACCACTACCAGCGCCCCATGGATATCGAATGGGGCCGTGACGGCGTAGACGGCAAAATCTACATTCTTCAGGCCCGTCCTGAAACCGTCAAGTCGCAGCAGGGGCGCAACGATGTGCAGGAGCGCTATCGCCTTAAGGCAACCGGCGAAGTCCTGGTCACGGGGCGTGCCATCGGGCAAAAAATCGGCTCAGGCGCGATACGGGTTATTGCCGACGCGTCACAAATGGATCAGGTCCAGCGCGGCGATGTCCTTGTTACCGACATGACGGACCCCAACTGGGAGCCCGTCATGAAACTCGCCTCGGCCATTGTGACCAACCGTGGCGGACGTACCTGCCACGCGGCCATCATTGCGCGTGAGCTTGGTATCCCGGCCGTTGTTGGTTGCGGCAATGCCACCGATATATTGCAGTCGGGTTCGGAAGTCACCGTATCGTGCGCAGAGGGCGACGAAGGCCGTATTTACGATGGCCTGCTCGAAACCGAAATTGAAGAAGTGCAGTGGGGCGAGATGCCGGATGTAGGCATGAAAATTATGATGAACGTCGGCAACCCGCAACTGGCGTTTGATTTCTCGCAAATTCCCAATGACGGCGTGGGACTGGCGCGGCTCGAGTTCATCATTAACAACAATATCAACGTGCACCCCAAGGCCGTGCTCGATTACCCCAACATCGATAACGAGCTCAAGACAGCAGTGGAGTCTGCCGCACGAGGCTATGCCAGCCCGCGCGCTTTCTTTGTCGATAAATTGGCCGAAGGCATTGCCACACTAGCCGCAGCATTCTATCCCAAGTCTGTGATTGTGCGGCTGTCCGACTTTAAATCCAACGAATATCGAAAGCTGGTTGGAGGCTCGCGCTACGAGCCTGAAGAAGAAAACCCCATGCTGGGCTTTCGTGGTGTGTCGCGCTACCTGTCCGATGACTTCGCCGAGTGCTTCCGTATGGAATGTGAAGCGTTAAAGAAGGTCCGCGACGACATGGGTCTGACCAACGTCGAAATCATGGTGCCATTTGTGCGGACCTTGTCCCAGGCTGAACGGGTGGTGGATCTGCTGGCCAGCCACGGATTGGCGCGTGGTCAAAATGGCTTGCGCCTGATCATGATGTGCGAGGTCCCCTCCAACGCGATTCTGGCCGACGAGTTCCTGCAATATTTTGATGGCTTCTCCATTGGGTCCAACGATATGACTCAGTTAACGCTGGGGCTGGACCGCGATTCAGGTATGGAACTGCTGGTGCAAGACTTTGACGAGCGTGATGATGCCGTCAAATTCATGCTTTCCCGTGCTATTCGCGCCTGCCTGGATGCCGGAAAATACGTGGGAATCTGTGGCCAGGGCCCCAGCGATCACCCGGATCTGGCTGAGTGGCTGCGCGATGAGGGGATTTTGTCGCTATCACTGAATCCGGATACGGTCGTAGACACCTGGCAACGGATGGCAGGCTAACAGGTAGGGCACATGGGGCCGTTTTGTGTATGCGTCAGTCAATGACACAAACGGCTCCTGTCCCGACCCTGTCAGTCGTCGCGCTGGCGGCGCACATCGTGTTTCATGATGCGTTCTTTTTCGCGTTGCCAGTCTTTGTCGCGGGCGCTCTGGCGCTTGTCGTGCTGCTTTTTACCCCGTCCAAGACCAAAATCCATTTTGATGCGCCCCCGCTTGTAGTGCAGGTTAAGAGGCACCATGGTGTAACCGCGTTGTTCAACCTTGCCCAGCAGTTTGCCAATTTCGGCAGCATGCAACAGCAGTTTGCGCGTGCGGGTTGGGTTGGGCGTAATATGGGTTGAAATATTGGAAAGCGGACTGATATGCATCCCTATGACCCATATCTCACCGTCTCGGGCAATCAGGTAGCTTTCTTTAAGCTGCACCTGGCCGGCACGAATGGCCTTGACCTCCCAACCTTCCAATACAAGCCCGGCTTCAAACCGCTCTTCAATGAAATAATCGTGGTACGCTTTTCGGTTATCGACAATGGACATGAGTGACCAGACGCTCGCTGACGGGTAAACCCATACATTCTATCTGTTCAGACTTATTGATGCATACTGTTGAACGCTCCGTACTAATTCCTTATAGCTGCGCCCAGATGTTTGATCTGGTTGCTGACGTCGACAAATACCCCGAATTTTTGCCCTGGTGTGGTGGCTCAACGGTCCATAAAGAAAACGACCAGGGCATGGAAGCCTCTATCACCATCAGCATCGCTCGTATCAAGCAAACGTTCACAACCCGCAATACACACGAATACCCAACCAACATCCGAGTGGAGCTGGTTGATGGTCCGTTTTCCACCCTGCAAGGGAACTGGGCCTTTCAAGAGCTTGGGCCCGATGCCTGCAAGATTGTCTACACCATGCAATACGAGTTCGCCAGCCGGGCACTCGAGGCTGTTGTAGGGCCGGTGTTCAATCGCATAGCCACCAGCTTTATCGACTCGTTCACCAAACGGGCCAAAGAGGTCTATGGGAATGCCGCCGCCTGAACCGCTCACTACAAAGGGTAAACTCCCGACAAGCCAGCCAGACCAGCTGGCCATTACAGTGGTTGCGGCGTGGCCCGATCGAGTGTGGCAAAAGCAGGTGTATGTGCCCGCCGGTAGCGTAATCATCGATGCGCTGCACGCAGCTCAGGTTGAACAGGTTTTTCCCGATACGGGCGCAGCAGAGCTGCCGGTAGGCATATACGGGCAGCAACGGTCAGCTCAACATCCGCTTGCGCACGGAGATCGCATCGAAATCTACCGGCCGCTCGTGTTCGACCCAATGGAAAGCCGCCGGCGCCGTGCCCGGCATCGACAGAATAAACGCGGCTAAGGAGACCAGCATGGATTTTGAATTGTCAGACGAGCAGCAGGCTTTTGCGCAGGCCGCCCGGGATTTTGCTGCCGGAGAACTGGCACCCCACGCAGCGCGATGGGACGAAGAAGGCATATTCCCGCGCGAAACCTTTGCCAAAGCAGGGGAACTGGGCTTTTGCGGCATTTATGCACCAGAGCACATAGGCGGGCTTGGCTTGCCCCGACTTGATGCAGCCCTTGTGTTTGAAGAAATGGCAGCTGTTGACCCATCTACAGCAGCCTTTTTGACCATCCACAACATGGTTGCCTGGATGGTTGGGACATGGGGCAGCGATGCCATCCTTAAAGAGTGGGGCGATGGACTGGTCAGTGGCCAGCAACTCGCTTCGTACTGTCTGACCGAGCCCGGAGCCGGCTCCGATGCCGCATCGCTTAAAACCCGGGCACTTCCTAATGATAAAGGTTATGTCCTCAATGGTTCCAAGGCCTTTATCTCTGGTGCTGGCGATACCGACCTGCTGCTTGTCATGGCACGCACAGGTGGCGAAGGCGCGGCCGGTATCTCGGCTTTTGCCGTGCCTGCCAACAGCCCTGGCATCACTTACGGCCGGCTGGAAAAAAAGATGGGCTGGAACAGCCAGTCCACCCGTCCCATTACCTTTGAGAATGTGCAGATACCCGCAGACCATTTGCTGGGTCGGGAAGGGGAGGGGTTTAAACTGGCCATGAAAGGCCTGGATGGCGGGCGCATTAATATTGCGACCTGTTCCGTGGGTGCGGCACAGGGCGCCTATGATGTCGCCCGTACCTATATGCATGAGCGTGAACAGTTCGGCCGGCCTTTAGCCTCGTTTCAGGCGTTGCAGTTCAAGCTGGCCGACATGGTGACGCATATTGTAGCCGCGCGCCAGATGGTCAGGCTAGCGGCTCATAAGCTCGATTCCAAGGATCCGCAGGCAACGGCTTACTGCGCGATGGCAAAACGGCTGGCAACCGACTTGTGTTTCCAGGCGTGCCTTGATGCACAGCAGATTCATGGCGGTTACGGCTACCTTAAGGACTATCCGCTTGAGCGACTGGTGCGCGATACACGGGTCCATCAAATACTTGAGGGGACCAACGAAGTGATGCGCGTAATTGTGGCGCGACAAATCCTAAACAAAGGAGTGGATTTACGATGACAGCCTCTGTTTTGAGCTCCGTCCTGGACACCGCAGGCAGCCAAAAAATTGGTGTGATCACGCTTAACAGGCCTCAGACGCTTAATGGTTTGACTCTTGAAATGTGTCATAGCCTGACGGAGGTACTTGACCAGTGGGAAGCCGATGCAAGCATCGCGCTGGTGGTGCTGCGCGGGTCCGGAGACCGGGCCTTCTGTGCGGGCGGCGACTTGCATGGCATGTACCAGTCCATGCTCGATAACGCGTCAGGCAATGCGTGGGATAACGCCTACACTCGCGAGTTCTTCGACGTAGAGTACCGTCTGGATTACCAAATTCATACCTACAGCAAACCTATCTTGTGCTGGGGCAGTGGCATCGTGATGGGGGGTGGCGTCGGGCTCATGATGGGCGCCAGCCACCGGGTCGTGACAAACACCACGCGCTTTGCCATGCCCGAGATTTCCATTGGGCTGTTCCCTGATGTGGGGGGTACCTGGATGTTAAGCCGGCTGCCCGATGGCATAGGCAATTTCCTGGCATTGACGGGTGCCCAGCTTGGGGCGGCCGATTGCGAAGCCTACGGACTGGCCGACCATATTCTGGATGCAGACGGCTATGACGCCCTGCTGGCCGATCTTCAGGCAATAGATTGGGCAACCGAGCGTACCAATAACGATTCGACCTTACGCAAAGTCCTGCAGGCACGTCGGCCCGAAAAAGTAGCATCCGGCCCCCTGCAACAGCACCAGAGTCTGATTCGCCAATTATGCGGCGGGCGTAATCTTGCAAACATCGCGGCAGGCATCAACAGCCTCGCGGATCATGACGACAGCTGGTTGCAGCGCGCTGCCAAAACCTTTAGCGCAGGCTCGCCCGGCTCAGCCAGGTTGTCTTTTACGCTGCTGCAGCGGGTAAGGTTTATGTCCCTGGCCGACGTGTTTCGCCAAGAGTACATCGTATCCCTACAGTGTGGGGTACAAGGTGACCTGCAGGAGGGCATACGCGCCCTGCTGATTGACAAGGACAAGTCCCCCGCATGGCGCCCCGCAACGCTGGAACAGGCCGACCGTGACTGGGTAGAGCGCTTTTTCATTCCACCATGGCCACAGGGTGATGCCCACCCCTTGGCTGACCTGGGTACAACGCCCTGAATCGCCCATTTTCAAGGAACCATCTATGACGCAAATTGCTTTTATAGGGCTTGGCCATATGGGCCGGCCCATGGCGCACAATCTGGTCAAGGCAGGCCATCAGCTCACTGTATTCGATTTGGTACCCGAAGCCATTGAGTCGTTAAAGCAGGCTGGGGCGCAACCCGCGTTGTCTGCCAAGGACGCAGTCAACAATGCAGATGTCGTCATCACTATGCTGCCGGCCAGCCGGCATGTCGAAGATCTGTATCTGGATGAGGACGCCTTGCTGGACAGCATCCAGCCTGGCACGCTTGTGATTGAGTGCAGCACTATTGCCCCAGAGTCTGCACGCCGTGTGGCGCAGGCTGCAGCCGAAAAAGGGTTGCGCATGATCGATGCACCCGTATCCGGGGGTACGGGCGGCGCGATTGCCGGCACGCTTACCTTTATCGTTGGCGGTGCAGCCAAAGATCTGGAAGACGCACATCCACTGCTGGAGATCATGGGTAAAAATATTTTTCATGCCGGTGAGGCCGGAGCCGGCCAGGTCGCCAAAATCTGCAATAACATGTTGCTTGGTGTTCTCATGGCGGGTACGTCGGAGGCTTTGGCACTGGGCGCCGCCAACGGACTGGATCCCAAAGTATTGTCAGACATCATTGCCGGCAGCTCCGGGCGTAACTGGACTACCGAGCTTTACAACCCATGGCCTGGTGTGATGCCCGATGTGCCGGCATCCAAAGACTACGACGGGGGCTTTGGCGTTGACCTGATGCTTAAAGATCTGGGGCTGGCGGCGGAGTCTGCCGTAGCCACGCGCTCCTCCACGCCGCTGGGCGAGCTGGCGCGCAACCTTTATTCGCTGCATAGCAAACAGGGCAGTGGGCACCTGGATTTCTCAAGTATTTTGAACCTGTACCGCAAATAGGCTATTCGCTTTGCGCGACAAGCGGGTAGGGTAGTAGTTGTACGGTTATGGCAGCGCCTTCGGGGCTGCCCAGCCTGAAATCAGCCTTGTTCTCAAGGTCGGCCAGCTGTGTTTCCATGAGTACATGCAGCGTGTTATTCGTGATGGCAGCGTTAATGATGCGGCCACAGGGGTTTTTGGGCCGCTGTGCATCAAAAATATCTTTGCCGATCAGTACGTGCCCCTGTTCTATGTCCTGAATAGGAGCCGTGCCGTAGGCTGCACGCCGCTTGATCACGCCGCGATAGTGGCTGCGCGCCACTACCTCCTGACCCGGGTAGCATCCTTTGGTGAAACTGACCGCTTCTAGCAGGTCCAGGTTAAGCGTCTGCGCCAGATAGACTTCCCGGTTGTCTTGCTGTACCCAAGGTAGGCCGGCGGCAATATCGTCAGCCCACCATGCCTGTCTGGCTTCATTTGAATCCATGGCTGTCTGGGGCTTGTCCGCAGACAGGGTCCACCAGCGCTTGCTTGCTGTGGCATCCGACGAGGGCAGCGTGATGCTGTACACAGCGTCACCGTGATGCGCCTGCCATGCAGGTGTGGCAGGCGTGTCGGCCATAGCCTGCTTATGGCCGGTCACGTGCAAATCCGTCAGACTGATCTCAACCTTGGCGCGCAGTACAAACATGCGCAAACGGCTGATTAGCGTATCAGCGTTATCGGCCCTGGTAACCAGAAGCCAGCCATTTTCAGCGGCGCTAGCCGGGATGATTACCATCGAAGCAAGTACACGCCCCTTGGGTGTGCAATAGGCAGCCAGCGCAGCCTTATCCTGACCGGGTATATCCAGGTCTTGCGTGAGTTGGCTTTGAAGAAACTCTGTTGCGTCCTGGCCGGAAACATGGATGACGACCAGGTCGTTAAGAACAACGGGTTGTGTCATGATTGCTTGCTTTACCTATAACGTAAGACAGTCATTAACGATACCGATTATGATAACGGGCTTCGGAGCCCAACCAAAGATTAACACTGCCTGGACTACCAGATTTGCCGCCCATGAGCCGTACAAAAACCGTTCTTGCCTGTTTCCTCGCTGGTTTATTGCTGTTGGCGATCATCGTATGTGCCGGTGCCTGGTACTGGAGCGAGCGGCCTGTGGCTATGGCCGATGCCCGCATCGACTACCTGGTTGAGCCCGGGAGCTCCCCGCGCCAGGTGGCACGCACGCTTAAGGCCTCCGGCATGGACCTCCAGGAAGACGCGTTCGTGGCCATGGCCCGTATACTGGGCCAGGATACACAAATCAAGGCCGGTGCCTACGAGGCTGAAAAGGGCGATTCGCCACGCATGTTGCTGGACAGGATGACCGCCGGGGACATGCGTCAGTCACGTCTGGCCCTTATCGAGGGCTGGACCTATCAGCGCATTCGCCAAGTGCTGCGCGATAGCCCCGATGTAGAGCAAACACTGGACGATGTGGATGATGACGCCATCTTGGAGCGCCTTGGCGCCGATGCCGACGCAGCCGAGGGGCTGTTTTATCCGGATACTTATGTATTTACTCCGGGCACGACTGATTTTGATTTATTGCGGCGTGCTTATGTGGCACAAAACGACGTGCTGGAGCAGGCCTGGGAAGAGCGGGACAAGGACTTGCCGTTGCGTTCTGCATACGATGCGCTTATTCTGGCTTCAATTGTCGAGAAAGAAACGGGGCACGCCCAGGATCGTGCCAAGATTGCAGGCGTATTCATGAACCGTTTGCGTATCAACATGGCATTGCAGACTGACCCGACCGTTATTTACGGTATGGGTGAGGCTTATCAGGGTCGCCTTCGCAAGAAAGACCTGCAACAGGATACCCCTTGGAATACTTATACTCGCCCGGGATTGCCGCCCACCCCCATCGCCAGTGTGAGCCGCGCGTCGCTTGATGCCGTTCTGCATCCCGAGTCTCACGACTATCTTTATTTTGTGTCACGTGGCGACGGGACAAGTGAATTTTCAACCAGCCTGGCAGCACACAATCGTGCCGTATCCAAATTCATATTGGGTCGAAACAAGCAATGACACAACCACATACCCAGACAGCGCCGCAAGCACGGGGTTTGTTTATCACTCTGGAAGGGGTGGACGGGGCTGGAAAAAGCACCCATATTTCGTGGCTTGCCGACCAGCTGCGTAACAGGCAATTATCGGTCCTGACCACCCGGGAGCCTGGCGGCACAGATCTGGGCGAGCAGTTACGAACCATGCTTTTGCATCATGCCATGCACCCCGACACCGAAACACTTCTCATGTTCGCGGCGCGTAACGAGCATCTGCGCTCTTGTATTGAGCCCGCTCTGACCAAGGGGACATGGGTGGTGTGCGATCGTTTTACTGATGCCACATATGCCTATCAGGGGGGCGGCAGGGCCCTTGGTAAAAACCGCATTGGTGTGCTCGAGCAATGGGTCCATCCGGCACTGCAACCTGATTGCACCTTTCTTTTCGACGTGGATGTGGACATTGCCAGGCAGCGCGTGCTGGATGGCCGCACACCCGACCGGTTTGAGCATGAACAGGCAGCGTTTTTTCAACAGGTGCGTGCCGCCTACCTAGACAGAGCGCAAAATGACCCGCAACGGTTTTGCATTATTGACGGCAAGGCCAGCATTACCGATGTGCGTGCAAAATTAACCAGGCAACTGGACCAGCTGGTTCAGCGCCACAGTAACCTGCAAGATCACGCACCATGAGCGGGCTGCCACGTTTTTATCCATGGCAAGAACCGCTTGCAAGGCAATGGCTGGCGCAACGAGAGCGTTTTGCACACGCCTGGCTCATTCATGGTGTGGCCGGCATAGGGAAAAAGCAGTTTGCCTTGGCTGCCGCCGCCAGCCTGCTGTGCGAACAGCCTGACAATGGCATTGCCTGCGGGCAATGTATGGCCTGTCGCTGGGTCGCAGGGGGTAACCATCCAGATATTCGTCGTATTCGTCCCGATGCACTGGCACAGGCAGAACAGGCACCTGACGCTGCATCAGCAGCCAGCAGCGGCAAATCCAAGTCGCCCTCAAAAGACATCCGTATCGATCAGCTCAGGTCGCTTGAGAGCTGGTTTAATACGGCTACGCATTTGGGCGGTTGGCGGGTGGCCGTGCTTTATCCCGCTCACGCGCTCAATCCCGTATCGGCCAATGCGCTTCTGAAAATTCTTGAGGAACCGCCCGCGCAAACCGTGTTTCTGCTGGTTGCCGAAGCCCCCGACAGACTGCTGCCGACACTGGTTTCCAGGTGTCGCCGTCTGGCGTTGCCTGTGCCTGACAGCCAGCTTAGCGAACAGTGGCTGGCCGAGCAGGGCATTAGCCAACCCCATGAATGGCTGGCTGCCGCCAGTTTTGCGCCAGTTCGTGCAGCAGAGCTGGCTACCGAAGCCGAGTCCCCTTGTCCTGCCTGGCTGGCAACCATGCTGCAGGTGGCCAGCCAGCAGCAAAGCAACCCGGATGTTGGGGCCCTTGCTGATACACTCGAACGGATTGAGCCCCTAGAGTGGATCGATCCACTGCAGCGTCTTACCTTTGACCTTCAGTTATTGAATACCGGGCAGGCTCCCCGTTATTTTCCGTCTTTGACTGCAGCGGGCCGGCTGGCCCCCAAACTGTCTGCACAGCGGCTAAGCAACTTGTCCCGCTGGCTGCATCAGCAGCGCCAAGTTTGTGAGCATCCTCTTAACGCCAAATTGTTTGTGCACGATGTTTTGCAGCAAGTTGTGCTTGCCTGGCGCGTCGTCCCTGATTAGAGTTCATTTGTATTTGACCAAATCTCATAACCATGTTTGTTGACTCCCATTGCCACCTGAATTTCCCGGAACTGGCTGACAATATTCCCGATATCCTTAAACGC
>DAHVSI010000271.1 GCA_027324645.1 Castellaniella sp.
ACGGCTGGAACCACCCGCCACGCTGCCCGTGCCGTTGCCCGCGGCGCTAGTGGATACGGATACTGATCAGCCCAACCCCAGCGAAACCGCCCACTTTGACTGGGCCCTGAGCGGGCCGGTGACCGTGCTGGATAATGGCGGGCAGCTGTTGCGCTGGCCCAATATTACCCAGTTGATGGAGCTGGATTCATTTGGACTGGTGGCGTTTGACCCGGCTGGTGACGCCGCGCCCGATGCCCGGTTGCAGCAGCACCCCCGTTTTCAGTATGTGCCGCAGGCGTTGCTGGGCGATGGCCAGCCAGCCACGCTGCATGCTTGTCTGGACGCCGGCTATAACAGTACGCTTGCGCCTTTGCCGGCGGAACAGTTGCCGCCCCGGTTGCAGCAGGCCACTATGGTGCTCACGCATATTCCCGTGCAAACTCACAAGCTGGATGCGCTGGATGGGCTGGACCGGATGGACTGGCTGGTGCTGGACGAACGCCATGACAGCCTGGCCGTACTGGAAAACGGCGCAAGCACCCTGGAGCACACGTTGTTGATCCATGTGGGGTTGCACTTTACACCGGTATACCAGCGTCAGACCAGCTTGGCGGAGATCATGCACTGGGCGGCACGCCACGGTTTTGCGTTTCACAGCTTGACCAACATGCAGCATCAGCAGGCCATGCCCAAGCGCGATGACCTGCCCCACCAGCCCGAAGGGTCGGCGCTGGAACGGGCCGCCGTCTTGCTGTTGCCTGACGCAGCACGCCTGGCAGCGCTAGATGATGCGCAGCGCCTGAAGCTGGCGTTTGTGCTAGACACGGTGTACGGCATACACGATGTGGCCTACGACTTGCTGCAGCAGGTGGGTACAGAACTGGGCACCACATATTTACAGGCGCGGGGGTATTTTGACCGGCGCCGGGGCGGGCCTTCCGCACAAACACTGTCCGGCATACGCGCCGCCTTGCGCCAGGGGCAACTAGCTAACCAGATACAGACCATCAAACAATTGGCTGCCAGCCATATCAAGGACGCGCAGGTGCAGCGCGTGCAGGCGGAACTGGCACTGTGGCAGGGTCGCTCCTACTATGCGATTCCACACATCAAACAAGCCATGGAACTGGCGCCGGATGATCTGGGCATTCGTCTATCGAGCATAGAAATATTGCTGGGCGCAGGCTTGTGGTGGGAGGCGCACCGCGATGCGCAGGCACTGCTGGATGTAGAACCTGACCATGCTGCCGTGCAGAAGCTGGCGGCCCGTGCATTGGCGGCGCAACCCCGGCCACAGAATAAGGACGTACAAAACGCGTTACAGGCGCTGCAGAACCTGGCTGATGACGCTACGGCCACCCACAGCATGGCCCTGACTCTTAGCATACAAGGACGGCTGCTGAGCCATTTACAGGACACAGAACGCGCCCTGGCTTGCCATGAACAGGCCGTGCAGGCAGCGCAAGACACCCATCCGTGGGAACAGGCGCATGCACAGTATTTGCATGCCTGCACCTTGCATGCAGTGGGTCAGCCCGATGCCGCCTGTGAAGTATTATGGGCCGCGGCGGCCGTAATGCCCGTATCCCCCATCACGGCCCAGGCGCAACGCCGGCAACAGGCGTGGCTTGAACAGGCTACGTTGGCCAAACACCATAAGTTGGCTACCCTGCACAAGCAGATTGCCCTGTTGCGCACGGAACATAAGGACAGCATGATCACCGGATCGTACGGTTTGCTGCCCCAGGGGTTTGAGGCCATCCGGCTGGCGGGTGTCCGGCCCACGGTGGCGCGCTTGCAAGCTTACCAGCTGGAGGACTGGCTACCCGCTCATGCTCACGCACTGGATGTGCGGGCCGGCCAGGGAATGCTGTTGCTGGGGCTGGCAGACAAACTGGCGCGGGGCACGGGGTTGGACACCAGCGCGTTCACTATCCACCTGTGCCAGACGGTGGCCGACCATCTAGAGGCCAGCCACATTGCCCTGGAAGACCAGCTCTTTGCCCGGTATCCGCATAAAAAACGCTTTGATCTGATCCTGGCCTGTGGCGTGCATAGCGACGCCACTCTGACACCGGCTGAGATTGGCCAAAAGCTGTATCAGCTAGCCAAAAACGACGGCATTGTGCTGCTGGAAAGCCGCGGCACAGGCAGTACCGAGCAAGTGGAGTCCGGCTTTACCGCCAAGGCCCACAAGATTGCAGGTGAAGGGTTTGAGGTGGTGCGCACTAGCCATGTGTGTGACGACGGCCGCAACAAGCGCATGTTCATGATTTTGCAGCGACGTTAGCAAAGGCTATTAGCGTTTCCACCAACGCCATGCAACGACACAAAATGGTAACAGACGGATATACTGAGCAACATGCCCGGCATCCGTTGCAACCAACGGCAGGCGCCTTTTATAACTAATCAAAACAGGGAGTTATCCGATGTTCAGAATGCTGACTCGCGGATCAGTGCGGCTGGTAGAACGCTACCTGCCTGATCCCTATATTTTTGTGCTGCTACTGACCATTGTGGCGGCCATTGCCGCCATGGCGGTTGAACAAACCACACCCGTGGCGCTCATGCGCATGTGGGGCGATGGCTTCTGGGGCCTGCTTGAATTTGCCATGCAAATGCTGCTGGTGCTGCTGACCGGGCATATGCTGGCCAGCACACCTCTGGTTAAGGGTCTGCTGGCACGGCTGGCGGGTACGGCCCAGTCGGCGGGTGGCGCCATTATTCTGGTCACGGTGGTCTCGCTTATTGCCAGCTGGATCAACTGGGGGTTTGGCTTGGTGGTTGGCGCCCTGTTTGCCAAGGAAATTGCCCGTGTCGTGCGGGTTGACTACAAGCTGCTGGTAGCCAGTGCCTATTCCGGGTTTTTAATCTGGCATGGCGGGCTGGCAGGGTCGGTGCCCTTGACCATCGCAACGGAAGGCCACTTTGCCGAAGATAAGATGGGCATTATTGGTACCGGCGACACCATTTTTGCATTCTTTAACCTGGCGCTGGTGGTGGTGCTGTTTATTGTGGTGCCGCTGGTCAACCGCCTGATGCTGCCGCCCGAAAACGAAAGCGTGTACGTAGACCCCGAGCTGCTTAAAGAGCCCGAGGCCGATCCAACGCTAACGGTAGATCGCCCGGCCGATCGCCTGGAAAACAGCCGCGTCATTGCCTGGATTGTGGAGATTGGCGGGCTGGCCTATTTGTTTGATTACTACCTCATCAAACAGGGCACGCTTAACCTTAACGTGGTCAACTTTACGTTTTTGATGCTGGCTGTTGTGCTGCACGGCACGCCCCGGCGTTTTCTGATCAGCCTGGCTGAAGCCATCAAGGGCGGCGGCGGCATTGTGATCCAGTTCCCGTTTTATGCGGGCATCATGGCCATCATGATTGACTCCGGCTTGGCGGCCACGCTGTCAGAGTGGCTGGTGTCGTTTGCCACGGAAACCACGCTGCCCTTCTGGACGTTTCTTAGTGCCGGCCTGGTCAACATGTTTGTGCCATCAGGTGGCGGCCAGTGGGCGGTACAAAGCCCGGTCGTGATCTCGGCGGTACAGTCGTTGGATGCGGATATGGCCCGCGCTGCCATGGCGGTGGCCTGGGGCGATGCCTGGACTAACATGCTGCAGCCGTTCTGGGCC
>DAHVSI010000016.1 GCA_027324645.1 Castellaniella sp.
GGTTGGCGCCTGCACGATTTTGCCAGGTTCGGCCCGCACGGCCACGCCCGCTGTCTTGCAAATGTGTACCCAGCAGCCATGGACGGCGAGCCGAAGCCTGGCTATGCCTGGCCTGTGTGTATAAATCGACGTTTGTTGAGCCGGTTCGATCGACCCATCGCACCTGCCCAAACGACGGCAAATATGCCTGTAAGGCAAGCTGCATGTCGTTAGGAGGCAGCAGCGAGCTGACCGTCACGGTACGGTGTGGGCGATTGGGCTGGTTACCGGCAACTGGTGGGGAGGATAACGGTTGGGACATCAGTAAAGGTGAGGTTGGCCGCTTAGTTTAGTGGATTGTAGGCGCTGTTGGACAAGCGTGGCTTTCTCTTATACTGACGGTTGTTGTGTGATTCAGGCAGGACACTCGTATGGCTCGTACTAAAAAAACGGTGGTTTACCAGGGGCGCGCCGGCGCCGTTGATTGCATACTTGACTGGCCGGCAGATACGCCGCGCGGCTGGGCATTGGTGTTGCACCCGCACTCCGAGCAAGGTGGCACACGCGATAACAAGGTGGTCACAACAATCGCCCGGGCGTGCGTGCAGGCTGGCCTGGCGGCATTGCGCCCTAACATGCGCGGGGTGGGCGAATCGGCGGGTACCTTCGATCACGGCAAAGGCGAAACACAAGACATGCTGGAGATTATTCCCCAGTTTCTGGCTGATTACCCGCAGCTATCCAACGGCAAATGGCTGCTGGGCGGCTTTTCTTTTGGAAGCGCCGTGGCCGCACATGTTTACACTGCATTGGCTGCCGACAACCAAACGGTACCCGATGGCGTGGTGCTGGCAGGCCCCGCTGTCCAGCGTTTCGATTTTCAAGAAATCAGTCTGCCCAATCACACCTTGCTCATTCATGGTGAAGACGACGATGTGGTACCGCTGGCCGAGACTATGACCTACGCGCGTGATGCAGAGTTGCCGGTCGTGGTCATTCCGGGTGCGGGGCATTTTTTCCATGGCAAGTTGCTGTTGCTCAAGGATCTGGTTGAGCAACGCCTCAAAACAATGTGACAGGTCTTTTCACGCATGTGCAGGCGCCTTGCCGATGTCTATAATGGCGACTTGCCCGCGGCAGTGGCCGATTGACTTCCTTGTGTAAACACCATGTCCCGTTCTCTTTCATACCGTTTTCTGCATTGCGCTCTGGTGGCTATCGCAGTCGCCGTAACGTCCACGTGGGTGGTCGCTCAAGACGATGATGCCGACGTACAAGTCGATATCGACGCAGTCGTCTCATCAGAAGATTCATCCAGCCTTACCCGGGTAGGCGATCTCTCGTCTGTGCCGGCGCCCGACCTGCAAGCCAGAGCGTGGCTGTCGCTTGATGTCAACAGCGGTCAAATCATTGCCGCGCATCGTTCACACGAGCAGATCGAACCTGCATCGCTTACCAAAATCATGACGGCCTACCTGATTTTCGATGCGCTCGAAAACCAGCGTCTCACGCTTGAAGACGAAGTGAATGTGTCCGAGTTTGCGTGGAAAACCGAAGGGTCGCGCATGTTCATCAAGCCCAACACTAAGGTAACGGTCGATGAACTGCTGCGCGGCATGATTGTGCAATCGGGCAACGATGCCACGGTTGCCCTGGCAGAGGCCGTGGCGGGCAGTGAGCCGGCCTTTGTGACGCTCATGAACGAGGAAGCCGCCAGACAGGGTCTTGAGGACACCAACTTTGAAAATTCCAGCGGTTTGCCGGGCGACACGCACCTGACAACCGCCTACGACCTGGCTATCCTGTCGCGCAACCTGCTTCAGGACTTTCCACAATACCTGCACTATTACAGCGAGAAAGAATACACCTATAACGATATCAAGCAGAACAACCGTAACCGGCTTCTGTGGACGGACGAAACCGTGGACGGCCTTAAAACGGGCCACACAGAATCAGCGGGTTATTGCCTGGTGTCAACCGCCAAGCGCGACGACCGTCGCGTCGTCTCCGTGATTGCCGGCAGCGAAAGTGATGCCGAACGTACAGAAAGCAGTCTCAAGCTGCTTAACTGGAGTTTTCAGAATTTTGACACCATCCAGCTATTCGAAGAAGATCATCCGGCAGTGACGGCCCGTGTCTGGGAAGGCGAAGAAGACAGCGTAGGCTTGGGGGTGACCGGGCCATTATGGGTGACAGTGCCGCGTGGTAAGGGGCCCGACATCACGCCGGTCGCCAATTACACGCAGCCGCTCATGGCGCCGCTCACCAAGGGGTCTGAAGTGGGCTCCCTGTCCGTGTCCCTGGACGACAAGGTGCTGCGCGAAGATCCGTTGCATGTGCTGGCCGATGTCGAGGAAGCCGGTTTGTTCGGACGCCTGATCGATAAGGTACGCATCCTGTTTGACTAATAAATCCAATCATAAAAAGGAGGGGACCATGATTGCAGATGTGGACAACGACGCCATTGTTTATCTTAATGGCGAGTACATACGTTTGGCTGATGCCCGTATTTCTGTTCTGGACCGTGGTTTCATCTTTGGTGACGGTATCTACGATGTCGTTCCGGCCTATGCAGGCCGGCCGTTTCGCATGGCCGAGCACCTGGACCGGCTTGAGCGCAGTCTTAAATCCATCAGTATTAACGTGGACATGGAACGCGCCGACTGGGAAGCGCTGGTCACGGACATGCTGCATAGATCGGGTCTGGGTGACTGCATGGTCTACATCCAGGTCACCCGTGGTGTTGCCAAGCGCGACCATGCGTTTCCCAAAAATGTTTCGCCAACAGTCTTCTGCATGGTGGCACCCTTTGATCGGCCTACCGCGACCGAACGCGATCAGGGCCTGAGTGCCGTGTCGCTTACCGATGTGCGCTGGCTGCGATGCGAGATCAAGTCTATTTCGTTATTGGGTAATGTACTGGCCAAACAGGCTGCAGTCGACGCCGGTGTCGATGAAGTGGTGCAGTTTCGTGATGGCTACCTGACCGAAGGAGCATCTAGCAACATGTGGGTGGCACGTAACGGCGTATTGCTGGCACCCCCGCGCGATAACCTTATCCTGGAAGGGATTCGCTACAGTCTGCTCGAAGCCCTGTGTGTGCAAACGGACGTACCGTTCGAAGCGCGTGCCATCAGCCGTGAAGAGGTTGCTACGGCTGACGAAATCATGATGACGTCGGCCACCCGAGAAGTGTTGCCCATCACCCAGTTTGACGGCAAGCCTGTGGGCGATGGCCAGCCCGGCACCGTATATCGCAAGCTGCGTGCGGCTTACGATCAGCGCATCAAAGATCTTGAACAGGCCTGAGCATGGCAGACATCCCGCCAGAAGAGTCCCTGATTGAATATCCCAGCGAGTTCCCCATCAAGGTCATGGGGCGCACGCATCCGGAATTTGCACAAATCATGACACAGGTTGTGCAGGAATATGATCCGGACTTCGACCCCGGGACAGTCGAAATGCGCCCCAGCAGCGGGGGAAACTATATTGGCCTGACTTTCCGGATTACCGCGGTATCGCGACAGCAGCTTGATGACCTGTACAAGGCACTGCACGCGCATCCCATGGTTTCCATCGTTCTGTAAGTCATGATTCGCTGCCGCTGGCTCGAGGCTGCGCCCTACGAAACAACCTGGCACCGGATGCGCGACTTTACCAGGCAGCGGACTTTGGGCACGCCGGACGAGATCTGGCTGACCGAGCACACGCCGGTTTACACACTGGGCGTGGCAGGAAAACGCAGTCATATCCTGCATGCCACCTCCATACCGGTGGTGCAATGCGACCGGGGTGGCCAGGTCACCTACCACGGGCCGGGGCAGCTTACTCTTTATGGCCTGTTCAATCTACGGCGTTACGGCTTGTTTGTGCGCGACTATGTCAGACTGATCGAAGACGTACTGATTAACATGCTGCACGAGCTTGACGTGCCGGCCTGTCGCATGCCGGGTGCGCCCGGTGTCTATGTCCCTGCTGGCCACTCGGCGCACGAACTGAACAAGCTGGCTGCGCTGGGCATTCGCGTAAGCAAAGGCTGTACCTATCACGGGCTGTCGCTCAATGTCGATATGGACCTGACGCCGTTTTCATCCATCAATCCGTGCGGGTATCAGGGGATGCAGGCCACAGACCTGAAGTCATGTGGCGTATCATTGACACTTCAACAGGTTGGCGACCAGCTGGCAGCACGGCTGCAAAGCGCCCTGAACCAGCGTCATTGTGGCCCGTCCGTGTGTTAGCGCGCCATGAAGCCGCTGATGGTTGTACATCCTGATTTTTTGCGTATCTGCTAGTAAAGATGTCCTTATGACCACTACCCCAGAACCTTCTGCACCCCGTCGTCCCACAGTTCGCCCGGCTGCGTACGATCCGCGCCAAAAGCAGCGTAATGCAGACAAAACATCACGTATTCCCATCAAGGTGGAGCAGGCCGAACGCCTGAAAAAGCCCGAATGGATACGTGTTCGGGCACCCGTGCCAGGCTCGCGGTTTCATGACATCAAGCGCATTTTGCGCGAGCATCGTCTGTATACGGTTTGTGAAGAAGCCTCCTGCCCCAATATTGGTGAATGTTTTGACAAGGGCACGGCAACGTTCATGATCATGGGGGATAAATGCACGCGTCGTTGCCCTTTCTGCGACGTGGGCCATGGTCGCCCCGACCCGCTTGACCAGGACGAGCCTGCCAATCTGGCACGCAGCATTGCCGCCATGAAGCTATCTTATGTTGTGATCACCTCGGTTGATCGCGATGATTTGCGTGATGGCGGTGCCGGGCATTTTGTGGCGTGTATTACTGAGGTGCGGGAACAGTCGCCGGACACGCGTATCGAGGTGCTAGTGCCCGACTTCCGGGGCCGCCTTGATCGTGCACTGGGTATTCTTGATGCTTGCCCGCCTGACGTCATGAACCACAACCTTGAAACTGTGCCGCGCTTGTATAAACAGGCACGACCAGGCGCCGACTACGAGCATTCGCTGGCCCTGCTTTCCGGCTTCAAGGCGTTGCATCCTAGCGTGCCGACCAAATCCGGCCTGATGCTGGGGCTTGGCGAAACCGACGAAGAAATTCTTGAAGTTATGCGGGATCTTAGACGCCATGATGTCGATATGCTGACAATTGGCCAGTATCTGCAGCCTTCGGACAGCCATTTGCCAGTACGACGCTATGCGCACCCAGATGTGTTTGCCATGCTGGAACGCGAAGCCAAAGCCATGGGCTTTACCCATGCGGCAGTTGGCCCCATGGTGCGCTCTTCGTACCATGCTGATGAGCAGGCCACCGCGGCGGGGTTGCCCGTATAAGGCGGCGCGGCGCCGGCGTGGGCGGCCGTGTGCAGTCAGATATGGCTGGCGTCAATGAGTTTGAATCGGGCTGCCGCATCAGGCTGTTCATAGACGGCCCAGTCAACCTGTTCCGGCCCGGCGGTGATGTCGACGGTTGCTAAGGTGTGCAGGTTATTGTCCTGCTCTGGCTTGCCTGCATGGGCGACATCCGGTTTAGTCGTCTCGGGGTGGATGGCATGATTGGCATG
>DAHVSI010000023.1 GCA_027324645.1 Castellaniella sp.
ATCGAAGACATTGCTCAGGAAGCCTTTATCAAGGCCTATCGCGCCTTGCCGGACTTCCGGGGTGAAAGCGCGTTCTACACCTGGCTGTACCGCATTGCCATCAACACGGCCCGTAACTGGCATGTTGCACTATCGCGGCGGCCGCAGGCGGCCGCGATGCCGGAAAACGAAGAGGGTGAAACTTTTGACCAGATTGACAACCTAACAGATATCAATACGCCGGAGGCCATGCTGGCCAGCCGGCAAGTGGCCGAAACCATTGCCAACGCCATGAACGAGCTGCCAGAAGACCTGCGTACGGCGATTGTGCTGCGCGAAATCGAAGGCATGACCTACGAAGACATCGCGCAAACCATGCAGTGTCCCATTGGTACAGTGCGTTCGCGTATTTACCGGGCGCGTGAATTCATTACGCGCCAGCTTCGTCCTGTACTAGAAAACCAATCGCCACGTCGCCCGTAGGAGCCTGTAATGTCTGTCGTCTCTGATGCCTTGCATGATCAAGAAACCACCGCCTGGGAAACAGCCGTCTCGGCGTGGGTCGATGGAGAAGAATCCATTCGAGCCGAAGAGCTCGATACCCCCTATGGCCGTCAGCTTTGGGATACCTATCACATGATTGGTGATGTCCTGCGCAGCGATGACCTAGCTATCGAACCCTCCGACGTCTTTTACGCCCGGGTATCCAGTGCGATTGATGCCGAGCCGGCTATCGTGGCTCCCACCCGTGCCGTAACCGGTCGTTGGCGTCGTGGAGCGTCGGGGCTGGCCGTGGCTGCGGCTGTAGCCGGCGTTGCATGGTTCATGGTACCGATGTTCGGGGACGATCCGGCGACTCAAGATGTGGCGCCGTCCGGGCAGCAGGTTGTGGCGGCCACCAGCACCGAGACCGACGAAGACCTACACGATTATGTGGATGCCCATCAGGACCTTACGGGCTCCATACCTGTCAGACTGGCGTCGTATGCAGGAGCCCGTCACTGATGCGCTGTCTGACTGCCTTTTTGCTGATTGCCTTGGGTTTGCCCGTCTGGGCTGATACCACCATCCCCGAGTCGCAAGACGAACAGGCAGACTTCCTGGTCAAGATGCAATCAGCAGCGCGCGAACTGGATTATTCCGGGGTCTATACGTATCAGCAGGGCACCTTCATCAGCTCTTCACGTATTGTCCATCGTGTCGATGGCACTGGCGAACGCGAACGCATCGAGGGGCTCGATGGTACGCCGCACGAATTGGTTCGCCATAATGACGAGGTGCAAAGCCTGCATCCTGATCACAAACTGGTCATACACGAACAGCGCCAGGGCGAGCGTTTTCCGGCGCTGCTACAGGACGAGCCTGGACAGGTGCTCGAGCATTACCGCATCCAGTTCAAATCCGAGCCCGATCGTGTCGCTGGCCGGGACTGCCTGGTCGTCGTCCTGATTCCTCTTGATCAACAGCGTTATGGCCATATACTGTGTGTAGATGTTGGTAGCCATTTGTTGCTCAGAGCGCAAACAGTAGCCCAGCAAAACGATATCATTGACCAGATTGCATTTGTCAGCCTGACGGTTGGCGAAGACGCGGCCGATGATCGCGTCTCACCCAGCTGGGATACCGACAAATGGGATGTCGACGACGTGCCCATGGCTGCCATCGATCTGGACAAGAAGGGATGGCGTATTCCAACGCCGCCGGGGTTTCGGATCATGACGCAAGTCTCCCGGCCACTGCGTGCCGATGACTTTGTGAATCAGATGGTGCTAACCGACGGGCTTGCCTCGATTTCGGTTTTTGTTGAGCCGTTTGACGACCGCCGCCATACGCTATCGGCGCAAGGTGGGGTCCATAAGGGGTCCCTGAATATTTTCCGTCGTCGGGTGAGCGAATACTGGCTGACTGTGTTGGGTCAGGTCCCGGGCGATACGCTTCGCGATCTGGCTGAGCGTGTTGAATATGTGCCGCTGGCGCACTGAAGCCAAACCTGTTTAAACCAAGGAGTAACACGATGGTTGCATTGCATCACTCTACTACCGGGCTGACAAAGGCCGTCGCGACTGCCTGCGTCAGTGTGGCGTTGGCGCTGGGTGGCATTGCTGCACCCGTTGCAGCGCACGCCGAATCAAACACCGCGGCATCCTTGCCGGATTTTACTGAAGTCATTGAAAAGGCCGAGGGGTCAGTCGTAAACATCCGCACCACCGAAGCGGTGCGTGTTCCCTCCCGCGGACAGCGTAACGATCCCTACGAAATGTTCCGCTGGTTCTTTGGCCCCGATTTCATGCCCGATATGCCCGGTGCACCAGAAGGCCACAAGGGCGGGCCGTCCGAGCAGGAACGGACCGTGCCACGCGGCGTGGGCTCGGGCTTCATTATCAGCGACGATGGCTACATCATTACCAACAATCATGTCGTAGCCAAATCCAACGGCATTTTCGTGACCCTGACATCAGGGAAAGAATATAAAGCCGAAGTGGTTGGTACCGACTCACGCACCGATGTTGCCCTGATCAAGATCGATGCGGACGACGAATTGAAGCCCTTGTCGATTGGTGACTCTACTTCGCTTAAAAAAGGCCAGTGGGTGCTGGCTATTGGTTCGCCCTTTGGGCTTGATTCCACCGTCACCTCGGGCATTGTCAGTGCCATCAACCGCGATACGGGCGACTATCTGCCATTCATTCAAACCGACGTGCCCGTCAACCCCGGTAACTCGGGCGGGCCCCTGATTAACCTGGATGGTGAGGCGGTTGGCGTCAACTCCCAGATCGTGTCGCAAAGTGGTGGCTACATGGGCATTTCGCTGGCCATCCCCATTGACGAGGCAATGCGGGTGGTCGATCAGCTCAAGGCTGACGGCAAGGTTACCCGCGGCCGTATTGGTGTTCAGATCAGCCCGGTCTCCGACGATGTGGCTTCAGCACTAGGTCTGGACGAGGCTCAGGGTGCCCTGGTCAGCAAGGTTGAACCTGACGGCCCTGCACAAAAGGCAGGTGTGCGTTCGGGCGACGTGATCATCGATTTCAACGGTGACAAGATCAAGCACATGACCGACCTGCCACGGTTGGTTGGCAACACCAAGCCGGGCAAACGCGCAACACTCAAGGTCTGGCGCAAGGGCGAAGAGGTGTCGCTTAAGGTCAAGGTAGACGAAATGCCGGCCGAGCAGACGGCGCATTCCGCCAATCAGCAAGACGAGCAGCAGGAGTCGCCTGTCGATAGCCTGGGGCTGAAAGTCGAGCCACTGCCCGGCAGCGATCGTGAAAAGCTGGGCATTGCCGGGGGTGTTGTGGTGGCTGAAACCGAAGAGCCTGCATCGGCTGCCGGTCTCACCAAGGGCGACATCATCCTGATGGTCAATGACAATGACATCACGGATCCGACACAGTACGGCAAGATTGTCGCTGGCCTGGACGAGTCCCGTGCAGCGGCCATTCTTGTGATGCGCGACCAGCAATCACAGTGGGTGGCGCTTACACCACGAAAATAATCCGCTTACCAGTTAAAATAGGCCAATGGCAAAGAAGGAGCGCCGCGTGCGCTCCTTTTTCTTGTAGTTTCATGCTGTCTGCTGGTTGCAGCAGACACCTGGTTACCTCCTTATGGAACATATACGTAATTTTTCCATTATTGCCCATATTGATCATGGCAAATCTACCCTGGCTGACCGCCTGATTCAGGCTTGCGGTGGTCTGGACGACCGCGAAATGTCCACGCAGGTGCTCGATTCCATGGAGCTCGAGCGCGAGCGTGGCATTACGATCAAAGCGCAAACCGCATCATTGTCCTACCAGGCACGCGATGGCAAAACCTATGCACTCAACCTGATCGACACCCCGGGGCACGTTGACTTCTCCTACGAGGTCAGCCGCTCATTGTCTGCCTGTGAAGGCGCGTTGCTGGTTGTTGATGCGTCTCAGGGTGTCGAGGCACAAACCGTCGCCAACTGCTACACGGCCATCGACCTGGATGTCGAGGTCATTCCTGTGCTCAATAAAATGGATCTGCCTTCGGCCGACCCCGACAGCGCCCGCGCCGAGATCGAGGACGTTATCGGGATCGATGCTTCCGAAGCGGTTCTGGCCAGTGCCAAAAGTGGCATGGGCATCGACGATATTCTTGAAACCATTATTGCCCGCGTACCACCGCCGCAGGGTGATGCCGCCAAACCTTTGCAGGCGCTGGTTATCGATTCCTGGTTTGATAACTACGTTGGTGTGGTCATGCTGGTGCGCATCGTCAATGGTGTGCTCAAGCAGCGCGACAAGATCACCCTTATGGCTACCGGCGCTACATATAACTGCGAGCACGTCGGTGTGTTCACACCCAAGTCTCATCCGCGCGATCAGCTGTCAGCGGGCCAGGTTGGCTTTGTGATCACAGGAATCAAAGACATTGACGACGCCAAGGTGGGCGATACGATCACGCATACTGGTCAGGCGGCGGCCAGCCCGCTGCCGGGCTTCAAAGACGTCAAGCCACAAGTATTTGCCGGGCTGTTCCCCGTCGAAAACAGTGATTACGATCAGCTGCGCGATTCGCTTGAAAAGCTGCGCCTGAATGACGCTTCCCTGCAGTTCGAGCCCGAGGTCTCCCAGGCGCTGGGCTTTGGTTTCCGGTGTGGGTTCCTGGGCTTGTTGCACATGGAAATCGTGCAAGAACGTCTGGATCGCGAATTCGGCATGGACATCATCACTACCGCGCCATCCGTGATCTACGAGGTGGACCGCAGCGATGGCGAGATGCTGCTGGTCGACAGTCCGTCACGCATGCCGCCAGTTGGCGAGATTGAAGAAGTGCGCGAACCCATAGTCACCGTGACGTTGTTCATGCCGCAAGACTACGTGGGCGCTGTCATGACCTTGTGTGTGCAAAAACGCGGCATACAAACCAACATGACCTATCACGGTCGCCAGGTCAGTCTGGTCTACGATATGCCCCTGGCCGAGATCGTGCTGGACTTTTTTGACCGGCTGAAATCCGTGTCGCGCGGCTATGCGTCCATGGACTACGAGTTCAAGGCCTATGTGCCGGCCGATGTGGTCCGCGTTGACCTGCTAATTAACAGCGAACGCGTCGATGCCCTGTCCATGATTGCGCACCGGTCTACTGCGCGTCATCGCGGGCGCGAAGTGGCATCCAAAATGCGTGGCCTGGTGCCGCGGCAAATGTTCGATATTGCCATTCAGGCGGCCATTGGCTCCGAAATTATTGCACGTGAAAACGTTAAGGCCTTGCGTAAAAACGTTCTGGCCAAGTGTTACGGTGGTGATATTTCCCGCAAGCGCAAGCTGCTTGAAAAGCAAAAGGCCGGCAAGAAACGCATGAAACAGGTGGGCAACGTCGAAATCCCCCAAGAGGCATTTCTGGCTATCCTGCAAGTCGAAGACAACTAAGACAACGAGTCGTGAACAACAATATAGGTTACCCGTCATGAGCTGGGATTTTGCACTGATTCTGTTTGTGCTGCTCATCGTATCAGGCATCGTCTGGATACTCGATTTTTTCTGGTTGCGCAAGCGCAGACGTGCGCGCGCAGTCGAAGCGATGGCGGCTACCGGCCCGGCCGTAAGGGGCCTGGACCCGTCACGTGCTGCGCAAGTACGGCAAGAAGCCTACGATCGCGCCAATCGGGCCCCATGGTGGGTCGAGTACGGTGCCAGCTTCTTTCCTGTCATTCTGTTTGTGTTTGTGTTGCGCTCTTTTGTTGTTGAGCCGTTTCGCATACCGTCGGGTTCCATGCTTCCTACGTTGCAGGATGGCGACCTGATCCTGGTGAATAAATACCAATACGGCATCCGGCTGCCCATTGTTGATCAAAAAGTGATTAGTCTGGGGCGTCCCGACCGTGGCGATGTGGTGGTGTTTCGCTATCCTGTCGACCCCAGTATCGATTACATCAAACGCGTAGTGGGCGTGCCGGGAGACGTTGTGCAGTATCGCAACAAAGAGCTCTACGTCAATGGCGATCGGGTTGAACAAGTGCGCGATGGGGATTATTTTGAACCCGACCGTGGCAATTACATAGCCCGGTATACTGAAGCACTGGGCAGCACGGATCACAACATCCTGCTCGACCGGCGTGCGCCCCAGCGTCTGGTACCCATTTCCGATTATCCCAACCGCGATTTATGCGAATACAGTCGCTCGGGTGTGGAATGTGAGGTGCCGCCCGGGCATTACTTCATGATGGGCGATAATCGCGACAATAGTCTCGATAGTCGGTATTGGGGCTTTGTTTCCGACAAACACGTAGTAGGACGTGCCTTCTTTATCTGGATGAACTTTAGCCATCCCAGCCGGATTGGACGGTTTGACTGATGCCTAGCCTGGCGCCGCTTTTGCGTGATCTAAACTACGATTTCACTGACCAGCGCCTACTGCGACGGGCATTGACGCACCGCAGCCACAGCAGTGATCACAACGAGCGTCTTGAATTTCTTGGCGATTCAGTCCTGAATTTTGTGGTGGCGGCACTGCTGCACGATGCGTTTCCTGACATGAATGAGGGCGACTTGTCGCGGCTGCGTGCCAATCTGGTCAAACAGTCGGCCCTGGCACAAATTGCCGGCAAGCTGGCTTTGTCAAAATATTTGCGGCTTGGTGAGGGTGAACGTAAAAGCGGCGGATCCAAGCGGCCTTCCATTCTTGCCGATGCCCTTGAGGCGGTGTTTGGCGCTGTCTACAAAGATGGCGGTTTTAGTGCTGCATACCGTGTCGTCAGCCATCAGTATCAACCCATTCTGGCTAACCTCGACCCGCATACGCTGGGTAAAGATGCCAAGACCCAGCTGCAGGAGTTTTTACAGGCCCGCCGACTTAGCTTGCCCATCTACGAAGTGACGGATACGCACGGCGCTGCCCACAATCAATCGTTCGACGTGGCGTGCCGCATACCGGCACTGGACATTGTGACGACTGCCAGCGGTAGCAGCCGGCGCGCGGCAGAGCAGGGGGCGGCGCAGAAGGCCTTGCAGGATATTGCCGGCAACAAGGATGTGTCATGACAGCCTCTCATACCAGCCAGTGTGGCCTGATCGCCATGGCGGGTCGGCCCAATACGGGCAAGTCCACGCTCATGAATGCCCTGACCGGCAGCAAGATCTCAATTGTGTCACGCCGCGCCCAGACGACGCGGCACCGTATCCAAGGCGTGCTCACCCAGGGGCCGGTTCAATATGTGTTTGTGGACACACCAGGCTTTCAGACGCAGCATGCCGGTAACCTGAATCGCAAGATGAACCGGGTTGTTCGCCAAACCCTGGCGGATGTAGACGTGGTGTTGCATGTGGTTGAGGCTGGCCGGTGGACGGCTGACGACGAAAAGGTGCTGTCGTTATTGCCGCGCTCGCGTCCCGTCATTTTGGTTCCTAACAAAATTGATCGCATGCGCGACAAGTCCCGCCTGCTGCCTTATGTTAGCGAGCGCACACAGGCGTATGACTACGCCGCAGTGGTACCCGTCAGTGCCCAGCGCGGTACTCAGCTCACGCATTTGCTAGAAGAAATTCAGCAGCACCTGCCGCAGGCCGCCCATCTTTTTGATGAGGACGCGCTAACGGACCGGCCTGTCCGGTTTCTGGCAGCCGAACTGATTCGCGAGAAAATTTTCCGCCTAGTAGGCGATGAACTGCCCTATAGCTGCGATGTGTACATTGAACAATGGAACGAGACGGACCGTGCCGTTGACATTGCCGCCTGTGTGCTGGTTGAGCGTGAAAGCCATCGGCCTATCCTGCTGGGTGCGGGCGGGCTGCACATGAAGCGCATTGCCACAGAAGCCCGTCACGATATTATGCGGTTGCTGGACAAGCACGTGTCGCTGGACGTTTATATCAAGGTACGTAAAGGCTGGACGCAACAGGAAAGCCTCTTGCGTGAGCTGGGGTATGACTGAGCGGCGTCAGCGTGCTGACGATGTCCCGGCTTTTTTGCTGCATGCCACACCGTGGCGCGAAACGTCGTTGGTCATTAATGCGTTCACGCGTGATTACGGCGTCGTCGGCATGGTTGCCCGGGGCGCCAAGCGGCCGCAGTCACAGTTGCGTCCGGTGTTGGGGGCATTCCAGCCTCTGCGGCTGTCATGGAGCGGTGCGCGCGAGCTCAAAACATTGCGGCGTGCCGAGTCAGCAGGCATTATGCCGTTGGCGGGCCGGGCTTATATGTCCGGTTGGTACTTAAACGAGCTGGTGCTGCGCCTGCTGGCTCGTGAAGATCCTCACCCTACGTTATTCGATACCTATCAGCAGACACTACTAGCCCTGACGCAGGGGCAGATTGACGATGCCACCGAGCGTCAGCCCGTGGCCGTGTTGCTACGGCGCTTTGAGT
This sequence comes from Castellaniella sp., assembly GCA_027324645.1. GTDB lineage: Bacteria > Pseudomonadota > Gammaproteobacteria > Burkholderiales > Burkholderiaceae_B > JAJYRX01. The sequence goes on from DAHVSI010000023.1 coordinate 8,317, forward strand.
GGGTATTGCTGCAAGAAACCGGGTATGGTTTTGAGGGAGAGCCGCCGGCGTTTGACACGCCGCAGGCCGGGGTCGACTGGCGTCAGCGCTTGCGTGATCGCCTAGACAGTGTGCTTGAGCGCCCGCTGCAGACCCGCCGGGTCATGATGGAGCTGCACCGCTCATGACGGGCCAGCACGCAGGGTCACATCAGCGTCCGGTACCCGACAGGGTGGTGCTGGATACCTGTGTGCTTGTGTCCAGCGTGTTGCGCGTCCTATTGCTTGATCTGGCCCAGGACGGCTGGTACCAGCCGGTGTGGAGCCATGGCATTGCCAGGGAATGGAAGCGTACCGTTGCCCGGCTGTGGGAGCGCTCACCCGAAGACATTGATCAGCGGTGGCAAGCCATGCAAACCGCGTTTCCCCAGGCTGACATGGGCGACGTGACTGCGTTTACGGAAGGACTGCGTTATACGGCCAGCCATGACTGGCATGTGGTTGCTGCCGGGCGTGCGGTGGCAGCCCAGCAGCCTGGATGCCGGGTGGCGGTCGTCACCCGCAACACGCGGGATTTTCATCGGACCGAAATGCGCCGGCTTAACCTGATGTTGCTGGATCCCGATCAGTTTCTGGTCAGGTTATGGCATCAGGATGCCGCGCGGATCAGTCCATTTGTGACTGCGTTACCCAGCCGGGCGCATGTGGCCGGCAAGCCGCTTGAAACCCTTGATGCCATGCTGCGCAGGGAGCGGCTGTTCCGGTTTAACCGGCTGCTTGCGCACAAGGCCGGGCAGGGCAAGGCCGGACAATAAAAAATGGGCCGTCCCATTTGAGACGGCCCATTTGTTTAATGCGATGCCTGCAAGCCAGGCTGCGTTAGTCGCGCCCGCCAAAAATGCCCAGCAACATGAGTAGGTTGACGAAAATGTTGTAGACGTCAAGGTAGACGGCCAGTGTGGCAGAAATATAGTTGGTTTCGCCACCGTTGACGACACGCTGCAAATCGATAAGCAGCAGGGCCGAGAAAATCCCGATGGCCATGACCGACACGGTAAGCATCAGGGCAGGTAGCTGCAGAAAGATGTTGGCCAGCGAGGCCACGATCAGCAGGATGACGCCTGTGATCAGAAACTTTTGCAGGTGGCTGAAGTCGCGCTTGGTGGTGCTGGCAATGCTGGCCATAGTGCCAAAGACGGCCGCCGTGCCGCCAAACGCCAGCATGATGAGCTGAGTGCCGTTACCCATGCCCAGGACAAAGCCCAGCATGCGCGAGAGCATAATGCCCATGAAAAACGTAAAGGCCAGCAAAAACGCGACGCCGGACGTGTTGTTTTTGTTGCGCTCTACCATGAGCATCAGGCCAAATGCACCAGCCAGAAAAATGATGGCGCTCATGCCGGGGCTGGCCGACATGATTTGGTTGATGCCGGTTTTAAGGCCAACCAGAGCACCTAGTACGGTGGGGATTAGTGAGAGCGCCAGCAGCCAGTACGTATTGCGCATGACGCGATTACGAGCAGACTGGCGGGTAACGTCCATCTGACCCTGTGCGGGCAGGCTGTGAGGGCGAAATTCACTCATGTATTGAATCCTTGGTCTGTAAATATCGTTATATGACAGGCAGCGCCATAGGTTACCCCATGACACACAGTCTGTCCAAAGCTAGAGGTTTGATCCGTTTGCGGCAGTTAAGTTCCGCCGGCCGGCGATTTAATCGGCATGCCGGGCAAGCTGGTGTGCATGCAGTTCGTAGCCTGCCTCGCGGTAGGCTATCCAGCGGGCCCGCGCAGCCTGACGGTCCTGTTCATGATCAGACACAATTTCAAGTACCCGCTTGAACAGGTCTACTTCGGGCGGGCAATGCACGTCCAGATTGAGCAGCCATGGGATGGGTGCGTCCTGATCGGCCGTTGCCAGCGCACCGGGGTTGCTGGATGTGAGCACAATGGGCGACTGTGCAGCCAGTGCATGGTGATCATGCACATGCGGTACAAACGCGGTGGGCTCAAAGCCCCACAACAGCTGATCAAACCGGTCCAGCCGCGCTGTGTCGCCAGTGTAGACGACCAGCTTGCGGCCTGCCAGGTAGTGACGGTACACCACTTGGCAGGCCGTTGCCAGTCGATGGCTGGCGCCATGGGCAAAGTCAATCCGTGTCATGGCGACTGGTTGCCTTGCTTAGCTGTTGGCCTGACCAGACTGGTCAATAAGGTATTGCATGAGCAAGGGCACAGGGCGCCCTGATGCGCCTTTGTTGCTGCCAGTGGTCCAGGCTGTGCCGGCGATGTCCAGATGCGCCCACGGGTAGGCGTCTGTAAAGCGCGACAGGAAGCATGCGGCGGTGATGGCGCCGGCTGAAGGGCCGCCAATGTTGGCGATATCGGCAAACCGTGACTTGAGCTGTTTCTGGTAGGCGTCGTCAATGGGCAGGCGCCATGTTGGGTCGTTGGCTTCGCGGCTGGCGTCAAGCAACTGCGTGGCCAGCGTGTCGTCGCTTGAAAACAGACCGGTATTGACATGGCCAAGTGCTACCACACAGGCGCCTGTCAGGGTGGCAATATCAATGACCGCCGCCGGCTTGAACCGCTCAACATAGGTTAATGCATCACAGAGCACCAGCCGCCCCTCGGCGTCTGTATTAAGGACCTCGATTGTTTGCCCCGACATGCTGGTGACCACATCCCCGGGTTTGTTGGCGCGTTGTCCGGGCATGTTCTCGCACGATGCCACCACGCCGATGACTTCGCGATCAAGATCAAGCTCGGCCACAGCGCGCATGGTGCCCAGTACCGACGCAGCGCCGCACATGTCGTATTTCATTTCGTCCATGCCCTTGGCCGGCTTGAGCGAAATGCCGCCCGAATCGAACGTCAGGCCCTTGCCGACCAGGACAATGGGCGCCTGGCCGGCGGGCGTGGAAGCTTTCTTGCCGCCTGAGCCGGCACTGGCAGGCGTGTGCCGCAATACGATAAAGGCGGGGGGTTCCATTGAGCCGGCCGCTACCGACAGGAAGGATCCCATGCCCAGTGCCTCGATTTGCTTTTGGCCCAGGACTTCGGCTTTGAGGGTCTTGAATTCCCCTGCCAGATCCTTGGCTGTCTGACCCAGATACGCCGGCGTGCAGACGTTGCCGGGCAGATCGCCCAGCAGCCGGCACAGCGCCATGCCGGAGGCAACAGCCTTGCCCTGGTCCAGGCCTGTGCGGGCGTCTGGGGCGTCGCCCCGGGCCACCCATGTGCTGACCTTTTTAAGGCGGGGAGCCGGATGGTCGGCTTTTTTGCTAAGCGTGGCATCGTAGTGGTAGACGGCATTGCCCATGGCAACGGCAAAGGCGCGCGCCCGTGCAGCCAGGGTTGTTCCCGGACAGTCGATGCTGGCCAGGCTGCTGACGGCCTCGGTCACGCGGGCATCGACACAGTAGCGTGCAAAAACAGCTTCTGCCGAGGCATGGCCTGTGGCCTGATATTTTTTCTGATCGCCCAGTCCGACTAAAATGATGCGTTCGGCACGCACACCGGATAGGTTGCGCAATACCAGATGGCTGCCCGCTTTACCGGTAAACTCGGACTTGAGTACGGCGCGGATGGCTCCTTCGCTAGCCTGATCGATTGTGTCTGCGGCTGGGCTGAGTACCCCATCCTTAAAGATGCCAACAGCCAGGGCAGCAGTTTTGCTCTGGTGTAAGGAGCTCGTGGTCAGTGTGCTAAATTCCATTCGTTTTCCTGTTAGGTTCATCAACATCAATAATGCATTGATTATCCCGCAAATTCCACCATGTCTCTATTCAAGCGTTCAGTTGTAGGCGAAATCCTCAGCCATGGGGGTGTGGTGGTATCAACACTCATGGTGGTGTGGCTAAGCGTGTTGCTGGTTCGTTTGCTTGGCGAGGCAGCAAGCGGCAACATTGGTGCCGACATTGTGCTGGGACTTGCCACGTTTTCCAGTATCACGGCGTTGCCTGTCATTTTATCCGTGTCGCTGTTTATTGCAGTACTGACCACGGTGACACGCAGTTACCGTGAGTCAGAAATGGTTGTGTGGTTTACCAGCGGCCTGTCGCTGCGCGACTGGATGGGGCCGGTGTTGCGCTGTGCCGTGCCCGTGGCCCTGATTATTGCCATCCTGACGCTGGCCGCGTCGCCCTGGGCTTACAGGCAAATTGCCGAGTACCGTCAGCGCTACGAGCAGCGCTCCGATATCTCGCGGATTACAGCGGGGCAGTTTGTCGAGACAGAAAAGGGCGCACGCGTATTCTTTGCCGAAGAGCCGGGCGGCGAGGGCGATGAGATGGGGCGTGTCATCGCCCGAGTGGAGGGGCCTGAATGGTTAAGCGTTGTCACCTCCGACCGGGCCCATATTCAGACGGAAGACAATGGCGACCGTTTTTTGGTGTTGTCCGACGGACATCGCTACGATCTCAAGCCCGGACAATCAGAGCTCAGGTTGTTTGATTTCGAGCGCTATGGCTTGCGGCTGGAAAGCAAGTCGGATGCCGGCTCGGTGGAAGAGGCCCGCGCATCGGCCGAACGCGAGATGAAGGCCAGGCCCACGCCAAAGCTGTTGTCTGACAATACCGACAGTTCCTGGTCGCATATTATGTGGCGACTGGCCTTGCCCATCGCGGCACTCAATCTGGCTTTGCTGGCCATCCCCCTGGGTGCCAGCAACCCGCGCCTGGGCCGCTCGGGCGACGTGCTGCTTGCCGGCCTGGTGGGCATGCTCTACATGAACCTGATCAATCTGTCGCGCAGCTGGATCAGCGGCCAGCAATTAAGCTTCGGTGTGGGCGTCTGGCTGGTCCACGCCATTTTTGCGCTACTGATGGTGTGGCTGATGTGGCATCGGCTGCGCATTCGTGCGCCGCGTCGGCATCAACGCAGGCAAGCGCATGTTACGCATGGTTCAAAGCCCTGACGTCATCGCCGTCCCCAGGCATTTGCCATTACACTAGAAAAAATCCAAAGCATTTAATTATTGTTGACAGGAGACGATCATGAGCGAAATTCCAAGTATCCCGTTGCTGATCGACGGTGAGCTCGTTCAATCAAAATCAACCGAGTGGCGCGACGTGATCAACCCGGCGACTCAGGAGGTGGTGGCACGGGTGCCCTTTGCTACGCCTGACGAACTGGAAGCGGCCGTTGCCAGTGCCAAAAAAGCCTGGCAAACCTGGCGCCATACCAGTCAGGCGACGCGTCAGCGTGTCATGCTCAACCTGCAAAAGCTGGTGCGCGACAACATACCGGCACTGGCCAAATCCATTACGCTTGAGCACGGCAAGACGCTGCCCGATGCCGAAGGCGAAGTAGGCCGCGGGCTTGAAGTCATTGAGCACGCCTGCTCCATGAATTCCCTGCAACTGGGCGAATACGCTGAAAACGCAGCTACCGGTATTGATGTATACACGCTCATCCAGCCGCTGGGGGTGTGCGCCGGTATCACCGCCTTCAATTTTCCCATCATGCTGCCGTGCTTTATGTTTCCCATCGCGGTCACGGCGGGCAACACATTTGTCCTGAAGCCCTCCGAGCAAGACCCCAGCTCCACACTCATGCTGGCACAGCTTGCCCTTGAGGCCGGGCTGCCGCCTGGTGTGCTAAACGTCGTTCACGGTGGGCCCGATACAGCCAATGCCATGTGCGAACATCCCGACATCAAGGCTGTGTCGTTTATTGGTTCCACGCATGTGGGCAATGAGATCTACAACCGGGCATCACGCGCCGGCAAGCGTGCCCAGGCCATGATGGGGGCAAAAAACCATTGCGTGATTCTGCCTGACGCCGATCGTGAAGTCGCGCTTAACCAGTTGGTGGGCGCTGCATTTGGTGCCGCCGGACAGCGTTGCATGGCCACGTCGGTGGCGGTGTTTGTCGGCAAGTCCCGCGACTGGCTGCCCGATTTTGTCGAGCGGGCCAAAAACCTCAAGGTCAATATTGGTACCGATCGTGAGGCCGATTTGGGCCCATTGGTGTCGCCCAATGCGCGCAAGCGTGTTGAGAGCCTGATTCAACAGGGCGTTGATGAAGGCGCCAACCTGTTGCTGGACGGCCGTGGCATCCAGGTGCCGGACTATGCCGACGGCAACTTTGTGGGCCCCACGGTCTTTTCCGGCGTCAAAGCCGACATGGCTATTTATCGGGAAGAGGTTTTTGGGCCGGTCCTGTGCGTGGTCGAGGTCGATACGGTGGAAGAGGCCGTCGCCTTTGTGAACGACAACCCCAACGGGAATGGGGTGGCCGTGTTCACGCAAGATGGCGGCGCGGCACGATATTTCCAGAACATGATCGATGTGGGGCAAATTGGTATCAACATCCCCATTCCTGTTCCGGTTGCCTGGTTCAGCTTTACCGGCTCGCGTGCGTCCAAGGCGGGCGATCTGGGGCCCAATGGCAAACAGGCGGTGCATTTCTGGACGCAGACCAAAACGGTGACAGCACGCTGGTCAGCACACGCGTCAGGGATCAACACCACGATCTCCATGAAATAGGCAAGATTAAAAAGGCTGCTGTGGCAGCCTTTTTTTATAGCTCCGTATTCATAGCAGGTGTGCTCTTGTGAACCGACACAAGTATATAACCATATTGTCTTATGAGAGCAGTGTATATTACTTACAATTGCACATTGTCTCGCCATTTCTGACCGTGCCATCAAGCGATCATCATGAATCTTCAACAGTTCCGCTTCGTGCGCGAAACCGTACGCAGCAACTTTAACCTGACGAAAGCCGCACAAGCCCTATTCACGTCTCAGCCGGGTGTGTCCAAGGCGATTATCGAGCTCGAAGACGAATTGGGCGTCAAAATTTTTGAACGCCATGGCAAACGCATACGTGGTCTGACCAAACCCGGCCAGCAGGTGGCTGAGGTCATCCAGCGGATCATGGTTGAGGTCGACAATCTCAGGCGCGTCAGTGCAGACTTTGCGCGGCATGACGAGGGCGATCTGGTCATCGCCTGTACACATGCCCAGGCGCGGTACTTGTTACCCCAGGTCATCCCCGCTTTTCGCGAGCGTTTTCCGCAAGTGCGCGTGTCGTTGGCTGAAGGCAGCCCGCCTCATCTGGCGGAAATGGTGCTGCTTGAACAAGCCGATCTGGCTATTGCCACCGAAACATTGTGGCAAACCGAAGGGCTGGCAGCCATGCCGGTCTACGACTGGGAGCACGTGCTGGTCGTCAAGCCCGACCACCCGCTGGCTGACATGCCCCTGTCCGAAGCCCGCGAAATCAACTTGCAGGCTATTGCTGGGTATCCCATCATTACGTATGACCACGCATTTTCCGGACGCCGGACGATTGACGCCGTCTGCGCCGAGGCGGGTGTTGAACTCGATATCGTGTTGTCAGCCATTGATGCCGACATCATCAAGACGTACGTTGATGTGGGACTGGGTATAGGCATTATTGCCGGCATGGCGTTTGACCCGCGCCGCGATAAAGGCCTGGTGGGCTTGCCTTTGGGGCATCTGTTCGGCACTCACACGACACGTGTTGCGGTTAAATCCAATGTGTTCCTGCGCGACTACGTTTATGTGTTTATAGAAATGCTGGCGGCAGAACTTACCCGCGACGTGGTCAATAAGGCGCTGCTTGGGGGAGCCGACTAGCGGGCGCTGTGCAGGCGCTGCGCTGAGCTTGAAGCTTGCTGTGTATTGCTGGCCAGACGCCGTGCGCCGTTATAGCGCTGCGACCAGTACGCAACATCCATGCTTTCGACACGCACGACCGAACCAGTGCGGGGCGCATGAACGAATTTTTGATCGCCCAGGTAAATGCCAACGTGCGAGAACCGGTGGCCCCGTGTATTGAAGAACACCAGATCACCTTCTTGCAACTCGTCGCGCGTGACGGATTCGCCCTCGCCGGCCATGTCTGCCGAGCGGCGAGGCAATTTGAGCCCCAATGACTTGCGCGCCGCATATGTGACCAGACCACTGCAATCGAAGCCAGAACTGGGTGTGCCCCCACCAAAACGATACTTGATGCCAAGCATGTCCAGCGCTGTGGAAGCCATGGCACTGGCGCCCGTGGCTTCTGAGCTGTTAATGAAATCACGCGAAGCCAGGTAGGCGCCCAGCGGGTCGGCACGGTTTTTGGACAGCAGGCTGCTGCCTGCGTGGCGCGAGCTGGATTGCTGGCTAGCGTGTTCGGGAGCCGCTGCACAGCCGGCAAGGACAAAAGCACTGATGGGTAATAGGTACCTGAGGCAACGCTTTAGGGCGATAGCCGCCCCAGCGCCTTGCGTGGACGAATGTGACATACGGTCAAGAAAAGAAATGACAAGTTTATTTTACAGGCGATTCTAGCGAATATGCTGGAGCCCGTAAAGGCGTGGTCCGTGCCAGGCACACTGCCCACGAAGAAAGCATAACCCGGTTATTATAATGGTGATGTCAATCCATGTCTGGAGCGGGGTGTGAGAACTTCTTGCAGAACGGACCGGGTTTTGCAGCCTGGCGTCAAGCGTCGTGAGCTCTGGGCTTGGGCCATGTACGACTTTGCCAATTCTGGCTACACAACCGTTGTGCTCACTACCGTATTCAGCGCCTACTACGTTGGCGTGGTGGCGCAAGGGCGCGCCTGGGCCACGCTGTCATTCACAGCGGCATTGTCTTTTTCTTATCTGGTCGTCATGCTGACCATGCCGGGGCTGGGTGCTCGCGCTGATGCCCGCGCAGCAAAAAAACGCCTGCTTGCGCTTAGTACGGTTGGTTGCGTGCTGGGTACGTTGGCGCTTGCGGGCGCCGGGCCTGGCACCGTCGTAGTTGCCTTGGCCGCCCTGGCGGTATCCAACTATTTTTACTGCATTGGTGAGTCACTTATCGCTGCATTCCTGCCCGAGATTGCCGCCAGACATGCGCTTGGGCGGGTGTCTGGCTGGGGCTGGAGCGTTGGTTACATCGGCGGCATGCTTACTCTGGGCCTGTCCTTGCTGCTGGTGTCACGTGCCGAGGCGGGTGGTGCCCAGGCCCCACAGTATGTGCCCTGGGTCATGGTGCTTACCGCAGGTATTTTTGCGGTGGCTGCCATACCCTCGTTAGCCTGGCTGCGTGAGCGCACGCCTCCTGCGCAGGTCACGCGTAGTGCGCAAGTTTCATCACGTTCCCTGGTTCATTATTGGCGCCTGGCGCGCGATCACTATCCGGATCTTCGTACCCTGCTTATATGTGGTGCCTGCTATCATGCCGGTATCGCGGTGGTGATTACGCTGGCTGCCGTCTATGCCACGCAGGTCATGGGTTTTGAGATGGCCCAGACCATGCTCATGATTTTTACCGTCAACATCGGTGCGGCAGTGGGTGCGTTTGCGTTTGGCCATGTTCAGGACCGCGTCGGGCACCGGCTTGCCCTGGCCATGACGTTATGGGGCTGGGTGGTGATGGTTTTGGTGGCGTCCGCGGCGACCACGGCGGGCGTGTTCTGGGCGGCAGCCACGCTGGCAGGGTTGTGCATGGGCACCAGCCAAAGCGCTGGTCGTGCCATGGTAGGGGCACTCATCCCAAAGGGGCATCCTGCTGAGTTCTATGCGCTTTGGACGTTTGCCATACAACTGGCCGCTGTGGTGGGGCCGCTGTCGTACGGCCTGATAACCTGGCTCACAGGCGGGCAGCATCGCGTTGCCTTACTGTGCACCGGCCTGTTTTTTGTGGCGGGGCTGGGTGTATTGAGCCGGATTGACTTTGAGCGGGGGCGCACTGCTGTTGCAGATGTGCCTGCCACCGGGAGCGAGCCGGCCCGCTAATGTGGGCTTTGCTCCCGGCATGTCTGTATCAGTACACCCCCGCATGGGCCGTGTACTACAAGCCTGGGTAGACCGGCCCTTCGCCGCCCTGCGGTGCCACCCACACGATGTTTTGTGTGGGGTCTTTGATGTCGCAGGTCTTGCAATGCACACAGTTTTGCGCATTGATTTGCAGCTTGTCGTTGCCGTCGTCGTCCTTCACGAATTCGTACACGCCGGCCGGGCAGTACCGCGCTTCGGGACCGGCGTATTGTGCCAGGTTCACATCAACGGGTATTGAAGGATCTTTGAGCGTCAGGTGTACGGGCTCATCTTCCTCGTGATTGGTGTTTGAAATGAACACAGAGCTGAGCCGATCGAAGGTGATTTTGCCGTCGGGCTTGGGGTATTCAATAGGCGCGCACTCGGCAGCAGGCTTCAGGCTGGCATGGTCCGGTTGCGTATTACGCAGGCTCCAGGGCACCTTGCCGCGTAGCAGCCATTGTTCGATTCCTGTCATCAGGGTGCCGACGGTGCGCCCTTTTTTAAACCACTGCTTGAAGTTGCGTGATTTGTTTAGTTCGTCGTGCAACCAAGATTGCTCGAATGCCTGGGGGTAGGCCGTGAGTTCGTCATGGGCGCGTTCGGCAACTACTGCTTCAAAGATGGCATCGGCAGCCAGCGAGCCGGATTTGATTGCAGAGTGACTGCCTTTGATGCGTGCCGCATTAAGTGTCCCTGCTTCGCAACCCACCATGACGCCACCGGGAAATACCATTTTAGGCAAGGCCAGCAGCCCGCCTGCCGTGAGTGACCGGGCGCCATAGGCAATGCGCTTGCCGCCTTCCAGAATCGGGCGGATAGCCGGATGGGTTTTAAAGCGCTGGAATTCATCGAAGGGCGATAGCCACGGATTGGCGTAATCCAGCCCAACCACCAGGCCGATGGCGACCAGGTTGTCTTGCAGGTGGTACAGGAACGATCCACCGTAGGTATCGGTGTCAAGGGGCCAGCCCGATGTATGGACCACCCGCCCGGGATGGGACTGGGCGGGGTCGACTTCCCACAGCTCTTTGACCCCTATGGCATAGCTTTGCGCATTGCGACCCTGATCAAGCCCGTAGCGCTCGATAAGCTGACGGCCCAGCTGCCCGCGGGAGCCTTCTGCAAACACCGTATATTTTGCGTGCAGCTCCATGCCCGGCTGGTAATGGGCGGTATGCGAGCCATCGCGCGCGACGCCCATGTCGCCGGTGGCCACGCCGTATACGGCGCCTTGCTCGTTATAAAGAATTTCTGCAGCCGCAAAGCCGGGGAATACATCGACATCCAGTGCTTCGGCCTGTTCGCCCAGCCATCTGACCAGAAAACCCAGGCGTACCACATAATTGCCATCGTTTTTGAAGGTGGGGGGCAACAGCCACGATGGGGTGCTGCGTGCTCCGGTATCCGATAAAAACAAGAACTGGTCTTCGGTGACCGGGGTATCGAGCGGGGCGCCTTTTTCTTTCCAGTCGGGAATCAGTTCGTTCAGGGCTTGCGGATCAACAACGGCTCCAGACAGGATGTGTGCGCCCACCTCTGCACCTTTTTCCAGCACGCACACACTCAGGTCCTGCTGTTTGTCAGCAGCCAGTTGTTTGAGACGGATGGCCGTGGCCAGCCCGGCTGGACCGGCACCGACGACAACCACGTCGTATTCCATTGATTCACGTTCAGCCATGAGTCGGTTCTCCATAAGACAGTTGCCCCATTGTAGATCAGGCAATCCGTTTATACTTGACAGCAGCCCTGCTGATTAACGACCATGAAGGAAGTGGGATGACATCACCACAACAGTCCAGCGAGCCCGCCATTGGGGGTGTGTTCACCACAACGGTGCCGGTACGCTGGGGCGACCTTGACGCGCAAAATCACGTCAATAATGCCGTGTATTTCCGCTACCTTGAAGAAGCGCGGATACAGCTTCTGCAGCGCACCGGGCTGATCAATACAGACAAGGTGCCGGTGCTGGCTTACACTGACTGCAATTTTTTACAGCCTGTCCTGTACCCCG
>DAHVSI010000035.1 GCA_027324645.1 Castellaniella sp.
CCGACCGGCGTGGGCAAAACCACCACCATTGCCAAGCTCGCCGCCCGGGCTGTCAAGCGCCACGGTCCAACCGGTGTAGCGCTGCTCACGACTGATACGTACCGCATTGGTGCCTACGAACAGTTGAAAATCTACGGCGACCTGCTCAAAGTGCCCGTCAAGGTGGTCAAGGATCATGATGATCTGGTCCGGACCATGGAACTGATTCCAAGGCACGTGACGGTCCTGATCGATAACATGGGGGTCAGTCAGCGTGACCGCTATGTGGCACAGCAGGCCGCGATGCTTGCTGGTACCACCCGCGACGTCACCCGTTTGCTGGTTCTTAATGCCTCCAGCCACGGAGAAACCCTCGATGAGGTGGCGCGCAGCTATTCACGCGATGGGGGTGCGCCGTTGCAGGGCTGTATTGTGTCCAAGGCAGACGAAGCCAATAGCTTGGGTGCCGCCCTGGATACGGCAATACGCTACCGGTTGCCCATTCATTACGTGTCCACCGGCCAACAAGTACCGGAAGATCTCCTGTTTCTTGATGGGGCACGACTGGTTGAGCGCGCCCTGGGCCAAGAACATGAGCGCCGCGATCTGTATGCGCCATCCGAAGCCGATCTGGCCGCCCTGTTGTCGGCCAGCCGCACACACGACCAAGCACAACAGCAGCATAGTGGGCTGGAGCAATTGCTGGGTATGTTGCTGGCAGGAGGCCAGTCAGGCAAGACCTTTGCACCACAGACGTTTCAGCGTGCCTGCGATGCTATCGAGGATAGGCTGCCAGTGGCGGAAGCCTGGGATATCTGGCGCACGGCAACCGACAAGCATGCTGCATCACGTGACGCAGCAGGTGAGCACCTGGACCGCATGATGCGTACTGTTCGTATCGCCGGGCACGCCCGGCCGGCACGGCCCGTACTGGCTGTACATGGCTCAGCGGCGTTCGGGCAGGCACAGCAGCGCAAATCCACGTTACGCGCCTCCTTGCTGTTTACGTCCCACGGTGAGGCTCTGGTCACGGCCGGGCAGCAGGTTGCCATGCCCGAAGGCTGGGTATCATCCGATGGGGCAAGTGATCACCGTGTGCTCGGGCCGGTCCAGGCAGGTATGGCACAGGTTCAGATGCTAAGTCACAGCCGCGCCGATTGGTCTGTCATCCATGCCTTTGAGCATGACGCACCGACAATATGGCGACAGGCAAGCCAGGACGGCCTGGACTGGATTGGCCGGGCCGGCAAGACAACCCGCCTGATTCATGAGGGGGTTCGGGCCACGGCTGCGGCAATTGCCAGGCGTGTGCCCCATCAGCCTGTAAACGTGGCATCCATCAGCGTGGACACAGAAGGTCGCCGACGTGGAGATAGAGTGTTTTGGGCTGCAGCTATCCCTGTTGCCCTGACTGAGAAGGGGCGTGCCGGGCAGCCAGTGCAACTGGTGTCGGTGCAGGTGGCTGATCGCAGCGATGGCAGGATAGTCAGGCAGCTGTTTGCCGTGGCCCATACGCCCCATCACGAAGCGGATCTGGAGCAGCTGGCGACATGGGTTGTTACGGCTTATTGGGCACGTGCCATCATGCGTGCCGCTGCCCGGCAGATGGACCATGGCAGCCATGACGGCGCAAGCACCGCCAGCTTGGCGACCGCCTTGTTGTGTACTCAAAATGCACTGGCTGCCTGGGCGTTACTTAACGATCCCGAAGCGCTTGATGACGCACTGGAACAATTGATGATGCAAGCTTCCCCCGGGCTGGACGACATGCTTACGGCGCTATTGAAATTGTTTGCTGTTAAGCAATGGCTGGACGGCGAGGGTGGCCGGACCTGATGCTGTTTAGGCGGACTTGCTGTGTCCGGTTCGGGGCGCAGCAGTAGGGCGGGTGCGGCCACGTGCATCGTAAAGCTGGCTGCGACCAGTCAGGTGATGCAGGATATCCAGCGCCTGTCCATGGTGCTTAAGAAACCGTTCGATGATCTGGCCATTGCCGGTGTTAAGCAGGCTGGCCTGCCTGGTGGTGTCAAGTACTTGCTGGACCGCATCGGCAAGCAGGGGATGGGCCGCCGCCGCGGCCACCAGGCCACTGCGATCCGGGGCATAGCCCATGGCATCCAGCAAAGTGTTGCGCTGTGCGCTATGTTGGTCCAGTTTTTCTGCAAACCGGTTTTTTTCGTTGGTAACGGTTTCAAGAGCGCTAAGTTCCGCGCCGGCGGAAAGTACGTCGGCTTCTTTTTGCAGGGCCCCAACAAAGTCGGACAATAGCGTGATTTCGGCCTCGAGGCATGCCAGCAGGGTGTGATGGTCCGGGGCAGGTGCAGAAGTGGACGGCGTTGCGGTCATGATTCAAGCAGCTCGCGGGCGCTGGCCAGCAGGCCATCGGCAATGCGATCAGGGTCTATCTGAAGCGTACCGTCTGCCAGGGCAGCACGGATTTCGTCTACCTTGACCTGATTGACTGGTGGCTCGGCCTGCGCCAGGCTGGCCATATGGCGGGCCGTTGCGCTGAGTTCAACCGCGCTGCCCGACGCAGGGGCTGATGCAGCGCCTGCTCGGCCGCCACGCTCGGGCTGTACAGCGCCGGCAGGGTGGGACAACGGGCCTTTGATGGGTGGCTGATTGATTTTCACAGTACGCTCCGGGCGGTGAGTCGGGTGTATGAATGACGGTCAACAAGGATGGGTACACCATTTAACGTCACCCTGAACCAAGAGTTTAGTTTGGCATCAATAACGTGACAAGCCGGGCAGCGGGGCGCCGGCGACTCTTACATATTGACCTGCACCGTGTTGGCATTGATGACGGTAGCGGTAATGATGCGGCCCGACGGGGTGCGAACGCGGATTTGTTCGCCCGGATCGCCGGCCTGCAGGGCCTGTCCTTGCCCCGTAATTGAAAAGCCCTGACCCTGGGCCTGGGTGCGTACATTCTGCCCGCGCTGTATGGACATGGGGCTTCTGAGGGAGCTGGATTTCACGGGCACGCCCCGCGGAATACGCTGGGTCGCGATCTGGTCAATGAGCCTGCTGGGGTCTACCACCACGCCCCGGGCAACCCGCAGAATGTCGCCTTCGCGTGCGCTGACGTCATCCAGCGACAAGGTGTCGCCGGGTTCTATTGTGTGGTTGGTTACATAAAAAAAGCCCTCTATGGCCACTTCTGCCTGCACCCGTGCCGTCCACTTTTCAGGTGCGTGGCAGCGCACTTCGACAGACAGGCGAGAGCGTAACTTTTGGCCGCGGGACAGACGCGCATCCAGGTCGGTGCATGCGGAATAACGGGTGACGCGACTGGCATCAACTGAAACCTTGGCGGAGCCCGGATAGCTGGCTGCCTGCTGCTCCAGGTAGGTCGTTACAAGCTTAGCTACGCTTTCAGAGTCCTGCTGTGTGGCTTGCCCGTCTGTGTCCGTCTGCGCGTGTGCGGACGACAGCGCAGCCAGGCCACCGGCCAGCAGCAGGCACGCCAGCGTTTGAGCAAGTCTTGTCATGGTCCGCATTTTAGCAACAGGTATCGCGAGCATGGGGGGAACAGGGTGGCAAACCACGCCTTGTTTCCGTCTTTATCATTTGCGCTTCGGAAGTAACATCAATAGCGTCGGAAATGACTGTATGGATCAGGGACCATGATAGACCGCCTAACCGAGGACTTGAGCTTTCACCAGACGGCTCTGGGTATACGCCAGCAGCGCCAGGAAGTGCTGGCCTCAAATGTGGCCAATGCCGACACGCCCGGTTACAAAGCGCGCGATGTGGATTTTCGTGCGGCGCTTGATGCTGCCATCGACAATCAGCGGCTACCTGATACCCAGCTTTCACGCACGTCGGCGCGTCACATACCAGGAGGGGCGCAAAGCACTCACACAGAGGGGCACCTGTACCGCACAGCCACGCAGCCCCGCCTGGATGGCAATACGGTTGATATGGACGTCGAGCGCGTGGCGTTTGCCGATAACACTGCCCGCTATCAGGCCGAGCTCAGCGTGTTGTCCACGCGGCTCAAGACCATGATGGCCGCGTTGCAGCAATAACTTTTTATACGGTTTTTTTATGTCAGCGACCAGTATTTTCCAGATTGCCGGATCCGCTCTTACAGCGCAGTCCCAACGCATGAACGTCACAGCCAGCAATCTGGCCAATGCCGACAGCGTTACCACGCCTGGTGGCCAGCCGTACCGGGCGCGCCAGGTGGTGTTCCAGCTGGATCCGTCATCAACGTCATCAGGGCCTTCCGCTGTGGGTGGTGTACGCGTGGCGGCCGTGACAGAAAATACGGCAGCCGGCCGGCTCGAATACGATCCTGGCCATCCGCTGGCCAATGAGGATGGCTACATTGAAATGCCTAACGTCGATGTGGTGGCCGAGACAGTGAACATGATTTCCGCCTCCCGTGCCTATCAAGCCAATGTTGAGGTCATCAACACCACAAAAAACTTGATGGCGCGCACCCTCACCATCGGGCAATAACAGCCCTGGTGCTGAATTAATGGAGTATTAAAGTGGCATCTGTATCCGATATAGGTAACTCTGACCAGGCTGCGGCGCTGGCTTCGGCCAGCCAGCGTTCCGATAGCCTGATGGGCGACACCGAAGACCGGTTCCTGACGCTGCTGGTCACACAGCTGCGCAATCAGGATCCGCTTGACCCCATGGATAATGCCGAGGTCACGTCGCAAATTGCACAGTTGTCAACGGTCAATGGCATTAACAAGCTTAACGAAACGCTGCTTGCCCTGTCGGGACAAATGGACGTTTCGCAATCCATGCAGGCGGCCAACCTCATCGGCAAAGGGGTATTGGTGCCCGGCGAGAAAGTCGCACTGGGCAGCCACCCGGAAGATCCTGATACCAAGATTGCCACGCCGTTTGGTGTCGATCTGGTCGCGCCGGCTGAAAACGTGGTCGTCACCATTCACGATGCCAGCGGCAAGGCCATACGCAAGATGGAACTGGGCCCACAGGCCGAAGGAGTGCTGGAGCTGGATTGGGACGGCAAGGGCGATGGCGGGTCGTCGGCCAATGATGGTGCCTACACCATCGAGGTAGCGGCCACCAACGAGGACGGTGAGTCGGTGCCGGCGCAAGCGCTCAAATACGGTGAAGTCTCCAGCGTGGCCTATTCATCCAACGGGCTCATGCTCGATCTGGGCCTGGCCGGTGAGCACCAGCTACTGGATATTCGCAAAATTATGTAATAGATATGGGCTGGCTTCCTGATCCTGGCAGCCGGCCAGTCAAATGGGTAATTCAAGGGGTTTGATATGGGTTTCGGACAAGGACTAAGCGGACTGAACGCCGCGTCACAATCACTGGACATCATTGGCAACAACATTTCCAACTCGGGAACGGTGGGCTTCAAAGGGGCGGACGCCTCGTTTGCAGATATTTATGCCAGTTCACGTGTTGGCCTGGGTACGCAGGTAGCCAGCGTCAACCAGCGCTTCACCATCGGGACCGTTAAAGATACGGGCAACCAGTTCGACATGGCAATCGATGGCGAAAAGGGCTTATTTCGGGTGCTGGATACGAACGGGTCCGTGTTGTACACCCGCAATGGGGAATTTCATGTCAACAAGGACAATGAAATCGTCAATGCCCAGGGCCATCGCCTGACTGGCTATAAGCCCGGCGAAGGCAACCCCTCACCCATTCTGGTGCCCACCGGCAACATCGAGCCCACCGCTACTTCGCAGATTGGCCTGAAGACCAACCTGGATGCCAACTCTCCAGTGCTCGATGTTGACGATTTTGATCCCACTGATGGGGATACCTTTACGCACTCGCAGCCGGTGGATGTATATGATTCGCTGGGCAATGCACACCAGCTCACCCAGTACTTCATCAAGGTCGACGAAAGCGGTGGCAACAGCGAGTGGGAAGTGCGCTACACCCTGGGTGATGACGAGCTTACCGAAACCCACACACTTGAGTTCAACAGTGCCGGGGTGCTTACAGGCGGTGATACCGCCAGCCTCAGCATTGGCGACATAGGTTCGGGCAACTCCCCCGCCGATGATCTGGAGATTGGCATCGATTACGGCGGTTCCACACAGTTTGGTGGCAAGTTTTCGCCTTCGTTCACACAAGACGGCGCCACCACAGGCGAATACGCCAGCCTGAGCATTGATACGGATGGCACCATCCTGGCGCGCTATACCAATGGTGAAAACCGCGCCATGGGCTCCATCGTGCTGGCTGACTTCAAGAATATGCAGGGGCTGGATCCAGTGGGTGGCAACGCCTGGGCCGAAACGTCCGCCTCAGGCCAGCCCACCCTTGGCGTGCCGGGCAGTAATGGATTGGCCACACTCAAGGGGCAGTCGGTCGAAGAGTCCAACGTTGACATGAGCCAGGAGCTCGTCAACATGATCATTGCACAGCGTACCTACCAAGCCAACGCGCAAACGATCAAGACCCAGGACCAGATTCTGCAAACGCTCATTACCTTGCGTTAAGGCTAAGGGGCTATGGATCATCTTGTTTATACAGCCATGGCGGGCGCATCGCGCACGCTTGAGCAGCAATCGGTCATCAGTAACAACCTGGCCAATGTCAATACCACCGGGTTTCGCAAACAGCTGTCGATGTATCAGGCTGTGCCCATCGTTGGCCGTGCCGGCGAGCAGCAGACCAGGGCGTCTACCGCGGTCAGTACACCCGGCAGCAACATGACGCAGGGCGCGATGGCCGAAACCGGTGCGCCGCTGGACCTGGCCATCAAAGGGGATGGGTGGTTTGCCGTGCAGACCCCCGAGGGCGAAGCCTATACGCGTGCTGGCGACCTGATGATCAACCCGGACAACTTGCTGGTTACGGCAACAGGGTTGCCCGTGCTGTCAGCCGACAACCAGACCATTGAGGTGCCCGAGCGTGGCAGCATCACGTTTTCTGATGACGGGACCATTACGGCCCTGGGCGCTGGCGATAACCCGCGTGATATCCAGGTTCTGGGGGAACTCAAACTCGCCAACCCCGACGTGGCCGCACTTCAGCGCACTGACGATGGCCTGTTTCGTCTGGCCGACGGCCAGCCCGCCCCGGCTGACCCCAACGTGCGCATTGCACAGGGGTTTCTCGAAAAAAGCAATGTCAGTCCGGCCGAGTCCATGGTGGGCCTTATTGCCAATGCGCGGCGCTTTGAATTGCAGATGAAAATGATCCAGGACGCTAGCAGTAATGCCGAGCGTGCCAACGGGATCTTGTCATCCAATGGATAACGGCTGGCGCACGCAGCGTACCGCAATTGTGCGGCCGGCAACTCTCAGGATAGTCTCATGATACGTTCACTCTGGATTTCCAAGACGGGTCTGGAATCACAACAGACCAATATGGATGTGGTGTCCAATAACCTGGCCAACGTCAACACCACGGGCTTCAAGCGGGGGCGTGCCGTATTCGAAGAGCTCATGTATCAGACCATGCGCCAGCCCGGTGCGCAG
>DAHVSI010000064.1 GCA_027324645.1 Castellaniella sp.
CAGAAGCACTCAACAAAAAATATGAGCAATACCTTCCAGACATTGGCCAAGGCTTGGTTGAGTGGTTGTTTACGGAACACTATAGTCGCCCTGGCTTGGATATCAAGACCAGAAAAATAATAAGTGTAGCTGTGTTGGCAGCCCTCGGAGACCAGACAAAGCCACAGCTTCGCCTCAATATTTCTGATGCATTGGAAGCAGGAGCCAGCAAAGAAGAGCTAGCAGAAGCAATTTGGCAAATTGGGATATATGCGGGTATGCCTGCCGCCATCAATGGACTCAACACTGCATTGCAGGTTTTCAATGAAGCAGCGTCCTAACATGCGTTACACCAAGTGTGTTCAGACGACACTCAGAATAACTCGATATGGCAAGCACGACTTGTCGTTCATTTTTTGAACCACACGAGCCTTTTCTTGAGGCTTATATTGCCTGCAGTTGCAGTTGCAGTTGCAGTTGCAGTTGCAGTTGCAGTTGCAGTGCTTGCAGCAGCTCACGATACGCATTCGCAGGTAAGCTTATTCATTCGCCCCTGGCTATGGTCCGATCTTTGACATTAAGATAATAGGGCTCTCGATCACGGACGAGGTAAACGCATGGTGGTTAAACGGGTAGTCGCTGACTTCGCTACCACAGACTTGGAACGTGCCACGCTTTTTTATCAAGATATCCTTGGTTTGGACTTGTTGATGGACCACGGATGGATCCGGACCTATGGGTCAGACACCAAGATGACGGTTCAAGTCAGTTTTGCTTGCGAAGGGGGTTCCGGCACGCCAGTGCCGGATTTGTCGATCGAAGTGGACGACCTTGACGGAGTGTATCGTCAGATGAAAGATGCTGGTTTTGCAATTGAGTATGGGCCGGTTAATGAACCCTGGGGAATTCGGCGATTTTATGTCCGTGATCCCTTTGATAGACTGATTAATATGTCAGTTCACGTTTAGCTGGCCTTTTGTCTTGGATACAGTCCGTGCTGTCATCAGCTGCTCAGGCGCTGTGCCAGGAACTCTGTGAATGTGCGGACCCGCCTAGACTTATGCCTACCTGGAGGAAAAACCGCGTAGACGCTTTGATCGAGCGTGGACTCATACCACTCATAGGCGTTCAATACGGACACGAGCCTTCCTGTCTGCAAGGCCTCGCTCACCAGAAAGGTGGGCGTCAAAATAATGCCGATCCCAGCTAGAGCGGCTTCTCGTATGAAATCTCCGCTAGTGCTCAGCGCACGGATCGGCACACGCACTTGTCCGTGTTTGCCGCTAGCATCCCGGTAACGCCATATATGAACATTTGATAGCCGGCTATAGCGTATGCATATGTGTTGCTCAAGGCCATCGGGCGTATCGGGTACACCGTAACGGGAGAAATAGTCAGGACTGGCACACACAACTAACGAGACTTTACTGAGCCGGCGAGCCCGCAGGGTGGAATCCTGTAATGAGCCGACCCGTATAGCCAGATCAAAGCCTTCTCGCGCAATGTCCACAAAACGATCCGTTAGATCAAGGTTGATCAGCATTTGTGGATATTGATTCATAAACTGTAATACCACGGGTACGACGTGCTTTAACCCATATGACTCTGGTGCCGTGATTCGTAGTTCTCCATGAAGGGCACGGCCAGTTTCAGAAACGGCATCTTCAGCGGCTTCCAACTCGGCAAGCACATTCAGACATCGCTCATAAAAAATTTCACCAGCTTCCGTCAAGTTCAGCTGACGCGTAGTTCGGACCATGAGCTGCACACCTAACCTGGCTTCCAGTTCCTGCAGACGTCTACTGACTGCTGATTTTGCAATTTGCAGCTGGTCTGCTGCACCCGTGATGCTGCCAGCTCGAACAATCTCGGTGAATATTCTGATTTGGAGAAAGAGGCTCATTGTTGCTAATTATAGAAAATAGAATTGACAGGAGCTATGTTTATCTCGCAATCAGCAACAATTATATTGACACTACATTCACCAAATCAATGGAAAATCCTATGAAAACGAAAGTACTTATCCTTTACTACAGCATGTATGGGCATATTGAACGTATGGCGCAATCTGTGGCCGAGGGCGCACATGAAGTCCCAGAGGTTGAAGCAATTCTCAAGCGCGTACCGGAACTCATGCCTGCGCAGGTAGCCCAAAATGCTGGTGCCAAACTTGATCAAGGTGCTCCTATTGCGGACCCAAATGAACTGGGTGATTACGACGCCATTATCATTGGCACGCCAACGCGATTTGGCAATATGAGCGGACAAATGCGCAACTTTCTGGATCAAACGGGACAAGTATGGGCCCAGGGCAAGTTCGAAAACAAGGTAGGCAGTGTATTCACATCTACTGGTACGGGCGGTGGCAATGAAAGTACGATCTTATCCACCTGGATCACGCTAGCCCATTGGGGGATGAATATTGTCGGTCTGACCTACTCAGATGCAACTGAGCTGTGGGATATCAGTGAAGTGCGTGGTGGCTCGCCCTATGGCGCCAGCACCTTAGCCGGTGATGGCAGCCGTCAGCCAAGCACAGCCGAGCTGTCGATGGCTTATAAGCAAGGGCGGCGGGTTGCGCAAGTAGCGCGTAGGCTCGCTCTTGCTGATAGGGTATTGACCGACGATAAATCAACAGACTTGGCCGCGGTAACTGTTGCGTAACAGCAGCATAGCAAATGGCAGTCGTGGATATTTGCTATGTCGAACACCGCTAAAAGACAAGGAAAGGATTGATGTCGAAAACCACTCAGTCACCTGCAATGTTAATCACCGGAGCAACGGGCAACGTCGGATCAGCCTTAGCCGCGCAACTGTCATCATTGAACATACCGTTTCGGGCTATGGTGCGATCAAGGAAGCGGGCACAACACGTGGCTGCACTAAAGACTGCCCAACTAGTAGAGGGTGACTTCACCGACAAAGCCAGTCTCAAACAGGCCCTACAAGGCATTGAAAAAGCATTCTTGTTGACCGCCTCGTCAGCCCAAGCGGAAAGCCAGCAAAGTACGTTTGTGAGAGTGGCTGATGAACTGAACACGCCACATATTATTAAGTTGTCGCAATGGGCCGCCGACATCCATTCGCCCGTTCGTTTCCTTCGATATCATGGTGCCATCGAACAGAAGATAAAGGCATCGGGCATGGCTTATACGTTTCTTAGGCCCAACCTTTTCATGCAGGGTCTGCTCGGGTTTAAAGAATCGATCGTCAGAGACGATACGTTTTTTGCCACGATAGACGATTCGCCCATCAGTATTGTCGATGTGCGTGATATTGCCGCTGTCGCGGCTGCAGTACTTACCCAATCGCATCACGAAGGAAAAACATACAGCATTACGGGCCCAGAAGCGCTAACACATCAACAAATGGCAGCAAAGTTATCAAGCGCTTTGCGCCGTCCAATACGCTTTGAGAGCGTACCTGAAGATGTGATGAGAAACACACTAATGAAAGTTGGTTTCCCCGCTTGGCAAGCTTACGGCTTGATTGAGGATTACGCGCACTATGCTCGGGGCGAGGCCGCTGAAGTGACCACAGACACTAAGAATCTAATTGGTAGGTTGCCATTTACTTTCGATGAATTCGCCAAGGACTATGCAGCTGCTTTTACACTCCATGGACATGAATGAATTACGGTGTGTTTTACATCAGAAGGCATGATAGCAGGCTGTTGGCCGGGATATTCGGTGGATTGCTGTGCCTGGCTATCAGTTAAGCTGCAGCAGCAGCTTCTGTCATCGCAGTCTGGTTTGATTCTTCAGACTTGAATTCATTTCTTTGGGCATTAACCAACATGCGCAACATCAAAATCAGTACCCGGCTGGCGCTGGGCTTCGGATTTATCATCGTCCTGGTCCTGACCATGTCGGCAATTGGTGCCTGGCGTATGGTCGATACCCAACAAGGTAACGTTGCCTTGCAGCATGACCAGCAAGTCGCGACAAATGTCCTGGCGTTGGCCCGTCAGGTGGATGTCCATGCCAATCAGGCGCAGGCCGTGGCACGGTTGACGAACCCCAACGATATCAAGGTGTTTCAAGATAGTCTTGAGTCAACCAGCCAAGAAATAGAAGGGCTGTTGCAACAGCTGGATGAACAGGTCTTCACCAGTCAGGCTGCCAACCTGTACCAGCAGATAAAGCAAACACGCGATGAGTACGAGGCAAGCCTGTCGGAGGCCCTAGAGGCTACGGCCAAGGGTGACCTTGCCACCAGCTACGAGTTTTTCAATGACGAGATGCCCGCGCTGGTGTCTTCTTACATGAGTCAGATTGACGAGCTGACTGCCTCGCAGACCAGCTTGGTCGCCGATCAGTTTGCACAGTCACACCAAGAAAGTAAGCTGGGCTTGACGGTGCTTGGTGTTGCCACGCTATTGGCTCTGATACTGGGGCCGTTGTTTTCATGGCTGATCCGGCGCTCGGTAGTACAGCCCCTTGGCCACGCAGTCACCTTGGCTCAGCAAGTGGCACGCCGCGACCTGGATACCCAGATTACGCCACAGGGCAACGACGAGATCAGCGAGCTGGAGCAAGCCCTGCAACAAATGACAGACGGCTTGCAGGGCGCCGTCGGCGAAGTGCGGGATGGGGCGGATTCTATAGCACAGGCAGCGGCACAGATTGCTGATGGCAACCTCGATCTGTCTTCTCGGACCGACCAGCAGGCTGGTTCTTTGGCCGAAACGGCTGCCACCATGGAAGAAATCACCGCTACGGTGCGTCAAAATGCCGATAATGCGCAGCAAGCCAACACGCTGTCTGATACGGCATCGCGCACCGCGCGTGATGGCGGCACGGTAGTTAGCAGTCTTGTCTCGACCATGGGTGACATCCATACCAAATCACAGCAAATTGCCGATATTATTGGTGTCATTGACGGTATTGCGTTTCAGACCAATATTCTTGCCCTGAATGCCGCTGTCGAGGCTGCCAGGGCTGGCGAACAAGGTCGTGGCTTTGCCGTTGTTGCGTCCGAGGTCCGGGCGCTGGCCCAGCGTAGTGCGGCCTCTGCACGGGAAATCACTGACCTAATCAATAGCTCGGTAGAAGTCATCGGCTCAGGTAATGAATTGGCCAGTCGTGCAGGTACGACGATGGAAACGATTGTGGCCGATATTGCCCGGGTCACGGACATCATGGGTGAAATCAGCATGGCCAGCAAGGAACAGACCACGGGTATTGAAGAAATCAACGCTGCCATCACGCAGATGGACGATGTCACTCGGCAAAACGCCAGCCTGGTGGAGCAGTCCGCTGCCGCTGCCACCAGTTTGCAGGAGCAGGCCCAGGCACTGACTCAGGTTGTGGCAACGTTTAACCTGGGTCAGCAGGAACAGGTGGTACATGCACCGCGCCTGGCATCGCCGGATACGCCGGTGCAAACCAGGCAGCAAGAAGCCATCGAGCACGCCACGGATGAGTGGCTGGCCTTCTAGGGTGTTTCTGGCCAGTAGTAGGCATCACCGTAAGGCCGCTGCCCAAACAGCGCGGTGCCAATACGTACCTCAGTGGCGCCTTCGGCGATGGCCAGTTCCATATCGCCGCTCATGCCCATGGACAGGCGTTCCATCTCGACACCGTCGATAGCCAGGTCGCGTACTTCGTCGCGCAGTGTGCGCAGTGTACGAAAACAGGCTCTGACCGCTTCGTCGTTGCGCTCGTTAATGGCCATGGTCATCAGCCCCTTGATGCGCAGGCTGGGCATCGAGCGTGCCACTTCGCGTACAAATTCTGGCAAATCAGCCGGATCCAGACCATATTTACTGGGTTCAGGGGAAGTCTTGACCTGAACCAGCGCGTCCAGGCTGCGTCCTTCATTCTGTAGTCGGCGTTCTAACGCACGGGCCAGTGACAGTCGGTCAAGCGACTGGATTTCGGTCGCGTAACGGGCAACGTCTCGGGCCTTGTTGGATTGCAGATGGCCAATCATGACCCACTCAATGTTGCAGTCCTTTAGGGGCTGGTATTTGGCAACGATTTCCTGGACTTTGTTTTCCCCGAACCGGTGCAGGCCGGTGGCAACCGCCTCTCGGATAGCGGCCTCATCAAATGTTTTGCTGACGGGCAGCAGGGTAATGGAGTTCGGGTCGCGCCCTGCTGCAACAGCTGCATTGTGAATGCGCTGTTGTACGGCACTCAGGCGCTGGCTAAACGTGGATTGGTCATTCATTGCTGGGGTTTTCTTTGGAAAGCTGCTGGTGGACCTGTGCTGTGATTTCATAGGAGTGCAGGCGGGCGCTGTGGTCGAAAATGTTTGACGTGATCATGAGCTCGTCGGCGCGCGTCTTGGTAATGAACGCCTGCATCTGTTTGGCCACTTCTTCGGCGGTCCCGATGGCAGTGCACGACATGACGTGCTGAATCAGCGCCTGGATTTCAGGTCGCGCATCATCAAAATAGTTCTCTACAGGCGGTGGAAGCTGCCCAGGGTTGCCGGTGCGCAAGTTCACAAAAGACTGCTGAGCTGACGATGCAAGCAGATGTGCCTTGCTGGTCGTGTCAGCTGCAAACACGTTATAGCCCAGCATGACATAGGGCTTATCAAGATGGGGCGAGGGCTTGAACGTGGCGCGATAAAGCTCGATGGCTTGCATCATTTGCTGCGGCGCAAAATGCGATGCGAAGGCGTAGGGTAAGCCCAGTGCGGCGGCAAGCTGGGCACCAAACAGACTGGAACCCAGAATCCACACAGGCACCTTGGCGCCTCGGCCCGGCACGGCCTGCACAGGCTGGCGCGGCTCGTCCGACATGTAGTCAATAAGTTCCAACACATCGTTGGGGAACTCGTCGGCGCTGGAGGCCAGGTTACGTCTAAGTGCCCGGGCTGTGGTCTGGTCAGAACCCGGCGCACGCCCCAGGCCCAGATCAATACGTCCTGGATACAGGGACTCAAGCGTGCCAAACTGTTCTGCAATCACCAGCGGTGAATGGTTGGGCAGCATGATCCCGCCTGCCCCAACACGAATACGTTGGGTGCCCCCTGCAACATGACCAATAAGCACAGAGGTCGCAGCACTGGCAATGCCCCGCATGCCGTGGTGTTCGGCCATCCAGTAACGCTCAAAACCCCAGCGGTCAGCATGCTGGGCAATGTCTAGCGTGTGCCGAAACGACGTTGCCGCATCACTGCCTTGTGTAATGGGTGCCAGATCAAGTACCGATAATGGGATCATGTTTGCAGATACTCCTAGTGGTATGCCACGCTTTAATTCAATAGCCGGTCCAGGCGTTCACGGTCCAGTGGCGTATCGCCATTTTCAATGTGTTGCCCCAAGTGCTCCAGGGCCGCGCACAGGCGATTGATGCGACGCTCCTGGCATGCTGCATGGTCTGCCAGCTCCTGGATGGCCTGCACGAGCGGGTCGCCGGCGCTGGCATCTACCGCATAGGGAGAAAAGCCTTTGGTATCAGCGTCGTCCGTGTCAGCATCAGACCGTAGCATGGCATGAATGGGTCGCTGCCGCCAGCGCTCCTGGCAAGGTTCGTCGTCAGCCAAATCGCTGTCTATTGCAGGTTGGGCCCGGACTTTGTCCGTTTCCGGGGCGGGCTTGGGCGAAGTGGATAAAGGGGCTTGGTCGCTGTCACCAGGAATGGTTGCAGCAACGTCTTGCTGCTGTTCGCTGGTGTCGGCTGACGTGCCTGTTGCCGGGTCTTCTTTCAGAACGATTCTGGCCGGGTTGCCCACGGCTGTCGCATCGGCAGGAACGGGCTTGATTACGACTGCATTAGAGCCTATGCGTGCCCGGGCCCCGACAACAAACCCGCCCAGTATTTGCGCACCGGCGCCAACTATGACACTGTTTTCAAGCGTGGGGTGGCGTTTTTCCCCCTTATACAAACGGGTGCCGCCCAAAGTCACACCCTGATAAATGGTGCAGTCATCCCCAATAACAGCGGTTTCGCCAACCACGACGCCAAAACCATGATCAATAAATACGCGGCGGCCCAGCTGTGCCCCCGGGTGTATCTCGATGCCGGTAAGCAGCCGGGACAGATGAGAAATGAATCGTGCCAGCCAGCGCCAGCGATGGCGCCACAAGCCATGCGCGGCGCGATGCAGGGTGACTGCGTGCAGGCCCGGATAACACGTTAATATTTCGAAGCGGCTGCGCGCCGCCGGGTCACGTTCCAGGATGCACGAAATATCTTCACGGAGTCGTTTGAACATAATGTGAATGCATGCGGTATGCGAAGTGGGCTCCCCACAGTGTAAACCCTGATGTTACCTGTTGTCTGTGGGAGGCTGTGGCCGCTTTGTGTTGGTAATCATGGCTTTGCAGATTCCCCTTAGCATCCGGGTCTCTTCCTTGGTTAATAGGGCGCGACCAAACAGATGTTGCAGCTTGAGCATTAGGCGCCGGGGGTGTGCGGGATCCAAAAACCCGGTGGTGATCAATGCTTGTTCCAGGTGGTCCATGAAACCTTGCACTTCGGTGTTGGTTGCAGGCTCATGGTCTGGGTCATGCGCCGCCTCGGTGTGTGGCAGCAAATTGGCCGATGTGGCAATGGACAAGGCATAATGCAGCTCCCAAGCCACCAGTTGCACAGCCTGCGATACATTAAGCGAGCTGTAATCCGGGTTGGCGGGGATATGGCAAATGCGCTGGCACAAAGCAATTTGCTGGTTATTCAGGCCGGCGCTTTCTGTGCCCAGCACATAGCTCACCTGTGCGTGGTCGTGCGTTGCAAGGTGTGCCCGGCTGGTTTGGGCGGCCTGCCGGATATCGCAGGCGGGCGGGCCAATTTCCCGGGGTCTGGCAGTTAGGGCAAAAGCCAGTGTTGTGTTGGCCAGCGCCTCCTGAAGGGTGGCCACTTCCGTCAGGTTGGCCAGGACATCGGTGGCTCCGCTAGCCATGGCAATCGCAGTGGGGTGGTGGCCCACACGCGTCAGGGGTGGGTCCACCAGGCACAGGTCGTTAAAGCCCATGGTTTTAATAGCACGGGCTGCCGCGCCCACGTTGCCAGGGTGGCTGGGCCTGACCATGATGAACCTGACCCGGTCATGGCTGGCAAAGGTTTTGGCTGAATTCGTATTGGTCATCTAAAATAGAAATTTTACTCTGGAATACTATGCACCCGATGCTCAATACTGCCGTCAAGGCAGCACGCCGGGCCGGCGCCATGATCAACCGCGCCAGTCTTGATCTTGACCGCTTGCAGATATCGCGCAAGGGGCCCCGAAATTATGTCACGGAAGTAGACAGGGCGGCAGAGGAAGCTATTGTCGACGTCTTGCAAACTGCCTATCCGGACCATGGGTTTCTGGGCGAGGAATCGGGTGAGCAGCCGGGCGAACACAAGCCAGGACGGCGGGCCGAGTACCAATGGATCATCGACCCGATTGACGGGACAACCAACTTTATCCATGGGTACCTGCATTATGCCGTGTCCATTGCGCTCATGCGCGATGGCGTGCCCGTGCATGCTGTGGTGTTTGACCCTAACCGCAATGAACTGTTTACAGCCAGCCGGGGGGGCGGTGCATTTCTCAACGACCGGCGCATTCGGGTGTCGGGGCGGATTGGGTTGTCCGAGGCATTGCTTGGCGAGCGCATCGGGCGTTCCTCCGGTGACGAGGCGCTGCGGGCTCCTTTTCAACCCATGCTGTCATCCTGCGGTGCCGTACGTCGGGCTGGATCGTCCGTTTTGGACCTGGCCTATGTAGCTGCCGGCAGGCTCGATGGCTTTTGTGGCTTCCAGCTAAAGCCCTGGGATTTGGCCGCCGGTGGACTGCTGGTTCTTGAGGCCGGTGGCCTGGTCGCGGATTTTCAAGGCGAGCAGACCTGGTTTGACACCGGCAATGTGCTGGCTGCCTCACCCAAGGTATTTACCCGCATGCTGGCCAGCCTGCCAGACTAATGGAGTGGATGCTTGAGCCCTCTGCATGGGCCGGCCTGCTAACACTGGTCATCCTGGAAATTGTTCTGGGTATCGACAACCTGTTGTTTATCGCCATTCTGGTCGATAAACTGCCGCCCGAGCAGCAAGATCGTGCGCGTGTTACCGGGTTGTCGCTTGCATTGCTAATGCGACTTGGCCTGTTGGCCATCATGTCGTGGCTGATACGGCTCACTGCACCACTGTTCACCTTGGGCGGCCTGTCCTTCTCAGGGCGGGACCTGATTCTTATTGTTGGTGGCTTTTTTCTGCTGCTTAAAGGCACGATCGAACTTCATGATCGGGTCGAAGGCCAAGCGCCCGAGTCCGGCGGAGCCAATCTTCACGCAAGTTTTGGCATTATTGTCACGCAGATCGTTGTGCTGGATGCCGTGTTTTCCCTGGATGCGGTGGTTACTGCGGTTGGTATGGTCGAGCACCTACCAATCATGATGGCTGCCGTCACGATTGCAATCGCTATCATGCTGGTCGCATCCAAGCCGCTTACAACGTTCGTGAATGCGCACCCTAGTGTCGTCATTCTGTGCCTGGGCTTTTTGCTGACGATTGGTTTCTCATTGGTCGCCGAAGGCTTTGGTTTTCCTGTTCCCAAGGGATATTTATACGCAGCTATCGCATTTTCCGTTCTGGTCGAATCCTTTAACCAGGTCGCCAGACGCAACCTGCGCAAGGTGGATGCCCAAAGGCCGCTTCGCGAACGCACCGCACAGGCGGTATTGCGCATGCTGCGCCAGCCAGACAGGGAAGGCGAGCAGCCGGCCGGTCCCGAGCTTGCGCACGATGCCCAGGATCAAGTTTTTGATACACAGGAGCACCATATGGTCAGTGGGGTGCTCACGCTTGCAGAGCGCAGCATTCATTCCATCATGACGCCACGCATGGACGTGTCATGGCTTGATTTGGACAACGACGCACCTGTGCTGCGGGAACAGGTCAGCCAGACGCCTCACAGTTTTTTTCCGGTTTGCCGTGGCTCGCTGGACGAAGTGGTGGGTATCGGGCGTGCCCGCGACCTCATGGCCGACCTGATCACGGACGGCAAAATCCATACGTCCCGCCTGCGCGAGCCGATTATTGTGCATGAGTCGGTGGATCTGTTCGATTTAATGAAGACCCTCAGGCAGTCGCGTGGTCAGCAAGTCTTGGTGACGGACGAATTTGGCTCTATCCAGGGACTGGTCACGCCCATTGATGTGTTCGAAGCCATCGCCGGCGAATTTCCAGATGAAGACGAAGCGCCAGACATCATTGAAGAGGTGGAGGGCAGCTGGCAAGTCGATGGGGCGGCCGACTTACATCATTTGCAGCTCACCCTTGAAACGACACAATTAACGCCCGAGGATGAAAGCTACACGACGCTGGCGGGCTACCTGCTTGAGCGCTTTGGGCACTTGCCTGCAGTGGGCGACCATTGCGACGTCGTCGAGCTCGACAAGACCTTCAGGTTTACCGTGTTGGGCGTCACGGATCGCCGTATTGCAACGGTGCGGGTTGAACGCCTTCCTGCGAGACCAGATCCTGCATAACCACACCAGCCTCATTTAGAGCCAGCCAGCCGCCCCTGACATCACCTGGTGTGTCGCAATCCCAGTCCGGCAGCACAAAGCGCTGACAAGATTGCCCATTTATTGAGTGCTTGTGCAGCGCTGGCCGGTGGGTATGGCCGTGGATCATCAGCCGACAGTCGGCTGTTTTGAATGCTTGCTGGATCGTCGCAGGGGCGACGTCCATGATCTGCATACTCTTGGACTGGTTGGTTGCCTGCCTGCGATTCCGGGCCCACGCTGCGACACGGCGGCGCCAGGATAGGGGCAAGGACAAAAATATTTTTTGTATGACTGGCTGGTGCACAACGCGTCTGAAGCGCTGGAATGCCTTGTCGTCAGTGCAGTACTCGTCGCCATGCGACAACAAGACACAGCCATAATCAGTGTGCAGACGGATACGTTCCGGCAACAGATGGCCGCCCACAAGTCGGGCAAGGGCCTGGCCCATCAGGAAATCGCGGTTGCCGCGTCCCAGATAAAGTCTGGTTTTCTTTGATGTGGCAGCCAGGCCATGCAAAATGGGTGCCAGCCAGGCGGGCGGATTGCGCGTGGCCAGATCATCTCCTATCCAGACGTCAAAGATGTCCCCGGGAAGAAACAAGGCATCAGCGGTGGATGCGGCCTGTTCCAGAAAGGCAAGAAAGGCCGCGTTGGTCCGGGGTGTCTGGGCAGAAAGATGCAGATCAGCTGCAAACCACAGCTCACCTGACAGACGCTGGTCAGTCAAGAACGGTGGCGCTTTCAATCGTGACATTGTCAACGGGTACGTCTTGGTGGAAACCGCGGTTTCCTGTGGAGACATTCTTGATCTGATCCACAACTTCGGTACCTTCGACCACTTTGCCAAACACCGCATATCCCCAGCCGTTGGAAGTCGGGGCGGTAAAGTTCAGGAATTCGTTGTCTGCCACGTTAATGAAAAACTGTGCCGTAGCGGAGTGCGGGTCGCTTGTGCGGGCCATAGCCAACGTGTACTCATTGTTTTTGAGTCCGTTGTCGGCTTCGTTGGTAATGGGATCGCGGGTTTTTTTCTGGTTCATGTCGGCATCAAAACCGCCACCCTGCACCATGAAGTTGTTGATGACACGATGGAAGATGGTCCCGTCATAAAAACCATCTTGAACGTAGGTCAGAAAGTTTTCGACTGTTTTGGGCGCTTTCTCTGCATCCAGCTCAATAACAATATCGCCGGAAGAAGTTTGTAGTCTGACACGGTTTTCTGTGCTCATGGATTCCCCTTGATTGGAAGAAGTGGATGCGGCCATTGCCGGTGCGCTAAAAACGAGTGCGCTGGCAAGAGCCCACATGCTGGTGATACGAACGGCTGATTGCCTGTATGGATAAGAGTGTAATCGGGTCATGTAGTGTGTTGCGGTCAAAAACTCAAGGGTCAAGCAGTTGTTCGGCCTGATTGGCTAGGCGCTGCGCTTGCTTGGAGCCCAGGCTGGCTGCCTGGGTCAGGGTTTGATGAGCCAGCATGAGCTGGACCAGCCCAAGATTCAGCCGGGCTTCGGTGTAGTCGGGGTCGCTGGCCAGAGCAGCATCCAAGGCCTGCTGGGCCTCATCCAGCCGATTCTGGCGAACGTATTCTGAGGCCAGATTATTCCAGGGCTCAGGCAGCTCAGGATACTGCACCGTCATGTCATGATAGGCAGAAATAGCTTTGTCATGCTGCCCCGACCCCGCCAGGGCACGGGCCTCCAAAAACAGAAGCTGCACATCTTCGCCAGGCTCCTGTTGTGTTTCGAGGTTCGCTTTGCGGGAGGCAATCGCGTCCAGCGCTTCGTTATATCGCTTGTCGTTGATTAGCCCTTCGATCCGGTCGGTAATTTCCGAAGCGGACGGGGGCACACTCGTATCAACGCTCGGTTCAAGCGCTTTCAGTACTTTGGCTAACCCTTTCCAGCCCCTGTCCTTGCTGGACGGCGGAGCCTGATCCACCAGATCGGGACTTTCTTCGGCATGAGCCAGTGGGGCCAGGCCAACCAGGGTGGCCAGCAGCAAAACGTGAAGGTTTCGGGACAAGACACTACCCATATTGTGAGTTGGGACACGCGGGCCGGGCCGATGCAGCTGTCTGCTTGTTATACTGTCTGGCTACAATTTTCCTGCCCGGGGCTTTCAGCGAAGTGTACCGTAAAGCTTCCCGCCTTCTTGCCAACTCGACTCGCACCAACGCGCATGTTGCACATATACAATTCGTTAAGCCGTAAAAAAGAACCCTTACGTACCGTGGATCCCGGACGTGTCCGCATGTACGTGTGCGGCATGACGGTTTACGACTACTGTCATTTGGGCCACGCACGCATGCTGGTCAGCTTTGACGTTGTGGCGCGGTGGTTACGTACAAGTGGGTACGAGCTCACGTACGTGCGCAATATTACCGATATTGACGACAAGATCATCAGCAAGGCGCAGCAAACCGGCACCAGTCTGGACCAGGTCACGGCTTTTTATACCGATGCCATGCATGCCGACGAACGTGCACTTGGTGTTGCGCCCCCTGACGCCGAACCCCGGGCCACAGAACACGTGCCCGATATGCTGAAAATTATCGGTATCCTTGAAGACAAAGGGCTTGCCTACCAGGCGGATGACGGCGATGTGAACTACGCGGTTCGCAAATTCCCGGGCTATGGCAAGCTGTCTGGCAAAAGCCTTGAAGATCTGCGAGCGGGCCAGCGTGTGGCAGTTGCCGATGCCAAGCAAGACCCCTGCGACTTTGTCTTGTGGAAATCGGCCAAGCCGGATGAGCCTGCAGATTCCCGGTGGGAGTCACCGTACGGCGCTGGGCGGCCGGGCTGGCACATCGAATGCTCAGCCATGAGTCGTGCCTTGCTGGGTCAGCCGCTCGATATTCATGGTGGCGGCCCGGATCTTAAATTTCCGCACCACGAAAATGAGATCGCGCAATCTGAGGGCGCCTTTGGCGGACAAATGGCCACAACCTGGATGCATTGCGGTCCGCTTATGGTTAACGACGACAAGATGTCCAAGTCGCTGGGTAACTTCAGCACCATTCGCGATATTGTGGGGGTGCCGGCATCAGTGCAGGGCAACGTGGCGGATTACACGTATAACCCGCGCGAAGCCGAGATGCTGCGGTTTTTTATTGTTCGCAACCACTACCGCAGCCCACAAAACTACGCAGCCCATAATCTGGCCGATGCGCAAAATGCACTCGATCGCCTGTACCAGACGTTGCAGCGCGTCGTGCCCGACCCCATTGAGCTGGATTGGGATCATCCCGCAGCTCAAGCGTTTCGCGATGCCATGAATGATGATTTCAACACGGCAGGCGCGGTAGCCACGCTGTTTGATCTGGCTGCGCAGGCCAATCGTGATAATGATGGACAGGCTAGTGCCCTCATGCGCCACCTTGGTGCCATACTGGGCCTGCTGCAAACACAACCGCAAACATATTTGCAGTCGCCTACCCGTTATCGCGCTTCGCAGGATGATCAACTGTCAAGTCTGGTTAACGGGCAACGCCTGTCACCGGACGAAGTCGAGGCCCGCATCGCTGCCCGGACACAGGCCAAAGCCAGCCGTGACTATGCGTTGGCCGATCAGATTCGCGACGAACTTCATGCCCATGGCATTGAGCTGGAAGACCGGCCCGGCGGCCTGACCGAGTGGCGTTACCGCTGATATTCGTTACACTAATTGCGCCATGCGCCCATTTCCCGAGTACGACGGAAGCAAGCATCTATGCAAAAGACTTTCCTGGATTTTGAACAACCCCTGGCAGAGCTGGAAAACAAGATAGAGCAATTACGCTTTGTCCAGAATGATTCAGCCGTTGATATCTCCGAAGAAATCAACCGACTACAGCAAAAAAACCAGACACTGGCCCGCAATATATATTCCAGACTCACGCCTTGGCAGGTGGCTCAGGTCGCTCGCCATCCGCAGCGGCCTTACACCCTGGACTATATACAGGAAATTTTTACCGACTTTCATGAGCTGCATGGCGACCGTATGTACGCTGATGACGCAGCTATAGTGGGCGGTTTTGCCCGGTTCAGTGGCACGCCCTGCATGGTCATTGGCCATCAGAAAGGGCGCGATACAAAAGAACGGGCCCATCGCAACTTTGGCATGCCACGTCCGGAAGGCTATCGCAAGGCACTGCGCCTTATGCGTCTGGCAGAAAAATTCCGGCTGCCCATATTTACCTTTGTGGACACACCGGGCGCCTACCCCGGCATTGGCGCCGAAGAGCGCGGCCAGTCCGAGGCCATTGGACGCAACCTGTATGCCATGGCCGAGCTCAAGGTGCCCATTATCAGCACCGTGATTGGCGAGGGCGGCTCCGGCGGTGCACTGGCGATCGCCGTTGGAGACGTGGTCATGATGCTGCAGTATTCCACCTACGCGGTTATTTCTCCCGAGGGCTGTGCATCGATTCTTTGGCGCAGCGCCGATAAGGCGTCTGCCGCTGCCGAAGCACTGGCCATCACGGCACCGCGCCTTAAAGAATTTGGCTTGGTAGACCGTATCGTCAACGAGCCCATCGGGGGTGCGCATCGCGATCCGGCAGTCATGGCCAACCAGCTGCAGCGGGCGGTGTCCGATTCACTGCGCCAGTTGTCCGACCTTAGCCCCGAGCAACTGGTGGCCCAACGCATTGACCGTTTGCTGGCTTATGGGCGTTTTCAGGAAGGCCGCAGCTAGGCGGCTGACATAACATGCAGGACTGGCTGACTCGTTACTCGACAGACAGTCCCGGATCGCGGCAACTGCGCAATGCTCTTGCGCAGGCGCTTGACCAGGCAAATGTGTCGTTGTCGCGCCTGGCCGTGGCAGTCAGTGGCGGACCCGACTCGGCCGTTCTGGCCGTAGAATTGGCCATCTTGGCAAGGCAGACAGATCACATTGGGCTGCACACCGGGCCACAT
>DAHVSI010000075.1 GCA_027324645.1 Castellaniella sp.
TCATGAGCTACCAGCATATCAAGGTCCCCGCGGCGGGCGAAAAAATCACGGTCAATGCCGATTCCACCATCAACGTCCCTAACGAGCCCATCATTCCCTACATTGAAGGCGATGGTACGGGCGTTGATATCAGCCCCGTCATGATGAAAGTCATTGATGCGGCGGTAGCCAAAGCCTACGGCGGCGAGCGCAAAATTCACTGGATGGAAGTGTATGCCGGTGAAAAGGCGACCACCGTATATGGTCCTGACGTATGGCTGCCCGAAGAAACCCTTGATGCGGTGCGTGATTACGTCGTCTCCATCAAAGGGCCACTGACTACGCCGGTCGGCGGCGGTATCCGCTCACTAAACGTCGCCCTGCGCCAGCAGCTTGACCTGTATGTCTGCTTGCGTCCTGTGCGCTATTTTGCAGGCACACCGTCCCCCGTTCGCGAGCCCGAAAAAACCAACATGGCTATTTTCCGCGAAAACTCCGAAGACATCTACGCCGGAATCGAGTTCGAGGCTGAGTCCGAAAACGCCAAGGCGCTTATTGACTTCCTGCAGAACAACTTGGGCGTCAATCAAATTCGCTTCCCCGCCACCTCGGGCATTGGCGTCAAGCCGGTATCGCGCGAAGGCACCCAGCGCCTGGTGCGTCAAGCCATCCAGTACGCCATTGACAACGATCGCTCATCGGTCACGCTGGTACACAAGGGCAACATCATGAAGTTCACGGAAGGGGGCTTTCGCGATTGGGGCTACGAGCTCGCCCGTGACGAATTTGGCGCTGAGCTCATTGATGGCGGCCCATGGTGCAAGTTTAAAAATCCCAAGACGGGACGTGAAATTACCGTCAAGGATTCAATTGCCGATGCGTTCCTGCAGCAAATTCTGTTGCGTCCTGCAGAGTACGAGGTCATTGCCACACTCAACCTTAACGGTGACTACATCTCCGATGCGCTGGCTGCACAGGTTGGCGGTATCGGTATTGCCCCGGGCGGCAACTTGTCCGATTCCGTTGCCATGTTCGAAGCCACCCACGGCACTGCGCCCAAATATGCAGGTAAGGACTACGTCAACCCTGGCTCGCTTATTTTGTCGGCCGAAATGATGCTGCGCCACATGGGCTGGACCGAAGCTGCCGACACCATCATAAGCAGCATGGAAAAATCCATTCAGTCCAAAAAGGTCACCTACGACTTCGCACGTCTGATGGAAGGCGCCACCCAGGTGTCGTGCTCGGGCTTTGGCGAGGTCATGATCGAGAACATGTAATACCAATTACAGCAGTCTGATCAGTACAGCAGGCCCTGTCCGTTTTTGTACGCGGCAGGGCTTGTTTTATTTTCGCTCGGCCCGCCCATGCATGACCATAATTGTTTGCTGCATGATGGCGCATAGTTTTTCTTCGGTGCCTGTAACGCCAAATATCTCGGCCGTGGTGATGATCAGCGTGCGGCCTGGACGCAGGACGCGGCCGCGAGCCACCAGCTTGTCACCGGTTGCCGGCGCCACCATATTGATCTTGTATTCGACGGTCAGGACCGATGCATCCACGGGCACCAGCGTCATGGCAGCGTAGCCGGCGGCAGAGTCAGCAATCATGCCAACCACACCACCGTGCACAAAACCATGCTGCTGTTCTACCCCGTCCCAGTGTGGCAAATGGATTTCAGTTTTTCCTGGTTCAACAATTGGCATAGTCGCTTTGATCAGCTTCATGGCGCTTTGCTTGGCAAAGCTGGTGCGAACGGCCTCGATAGCGTCAGTGTTATTGGTTGGCTGCGGCATAGTCATTAAAGAAAGGTTAATCGGGTTACAGGCGCTGGTCCTACCCGTTCAAATAGACGGTGTTGGATTGACCTGGTAACAGTATGATGTCAGGCGATGCGAAAAGCATATCGCGGTTGGGACAACCGTGTCTTCAACCTCATCGGAGACTCCATCATGATGATACGAAAAAAAAACCTACTAGGTGCTATTGGATTAGCGGGTGCCATGGCACTTGCAGGCTGTGCCGAGCTGGGCCTGGACGAGCCCGTGATTCTGGACAGTGACTTGGCGTTCGAGTTTGGCAGTTCGGACCTCACGCCCGAGGGCGAGAAAAAGATTGACATGTACGTGCCGTCGCTGGTGTATCGCCATCCTACGCGGCTTGAAGTCGTTGGCCACACGGATCGCATTGGCAGCGATTCGTATAACCAGACTCTTTCTGAAAAACGCGCAGAAAGTGTGGGTCAGCGCCTGCTCATGAGCGGCAAATTCGATGCTGATCAAATCAAGACACGTGGTATGGGCTCACGCGATCCGGTTGTTCAGTGTGATGACACCGATCGCCAGGCGCTCATTGATTGCCTGTCGCCTAACCGGCGTGTCGAGATTCGTGTAGTCGAAACCATCCGCCGCTAAATGTCTGGTGCTGCCATACGGGGGCAAACAGGGCGCTTGCTGCGTCTGTTTGCCCTGATGGCGGTTGTCACACTGGCGGGTTGCGCGGCTATTTCAGAAGAAGAGTGCCATACCGCCAACTGGTACCAGCGAGGGCTGGCGGATGGCAGCGCAGGCAGGGCTTCCAGTTATGTAGACAGTTATACGCGTGTGTGTGCCCGTGCGGGCGTGCAGGTTAATGTGTCCAGTTGGCAAAGTGGCCGGCAGGAAGGACTCCAGCAGTACTGCACGCCCGATCGTGGCCGCGAGGAAGGGTTGCAGGGGCGACCCTACAGGAATGTGTGCCCGGGGCATCTAGAAGCCGGGTTTCTTCATTCCTACCAGGCCGGGCGCGACGTATACGATGCCGAGCGAGAACTCGACCGGCTTGATTCCCGTATCAACAGCAAAGAGCGTCAACTTCGTAAAGCCCGGCATTCCCGTGATCGCCATTCAATCCGTCGCACGATTCGTTCCCTTGATGACGACGCTGCCGAGGCACGGTATCGGCTTAGGCGCGCCGAAGAGCGTCTCAATAACAGCTATTAAGTGCATTTTTGCAACAGCTTGGTCCTGGTCAGGGTTAACCCCTAGCTTTATCCTAGGGTTTACCCTATAATAGAAGTCATTCGATCACTACTTCTTTATTTCAGGAAAAGCAAAGCATGATGAACGGCAGATTGGCTACAAGTGGTAATGTCCCGCTGGGGCGGGGCCATCGTGCTAGCCAGCCGGCTGGCACAATTCGCAACATGATGGGTCATGTTGGATCCGCCTTTGTGCGTCTGGACAGACGCGCGCAGCGGTTTTTTAATCAGCAGGCGCAGGTGCGCAGTCGCAAAGTGGGTAGCCCCAAGTGCGGCTGGAAGCGTTACGACAGCTACATCTAAGTCGACACCCCCTGTTGTCCCAAACGACAAAAGCCAGCGGCAGAGCCGCTGGCTTTGTACTTTGTGCTTATTATGGGTAGTGCTGGTTTTTAGTTTTTTTATATCAGGTATTTTGCCCTTACAGGCTTATTGATTGCCATGCAGGGCTTTGTCTCCTCACCTGCATGATTTGTATTGTCTACTAATTCTCACACAATGACACTTAGGGAATTCACTAGGCAGGGACAACCCTTGGTTTCAGCCGGTAGACTTTGACAGCAGGTTAAGGACCAGCACACCAGCGGTAATAAGCGCTATGCCGACTAGCCCTGCAGTGTCCAGTACCTGTCCAAACTTGAAGTGACCAATTAGGGCGATGGCCACCACTCCAATGCCTGACCAGATGGCGTACGCCACCCCTACGGGCATGCTGCGCAAAGTCAGCGCCAAAAAATAAAAAGCAATGATGTAGCCCGCTATGGACAGACTGGTGGGGCCCAGGCGTGTAAACCCGTCGCTAAGCTTTAATGCCGAGGTGGCGACAACTTCGGCTGCAATGGCCGCCAGCAAATACACCCAAGTCATGGCATACCCAGTTTTGAGGCCAATGAAGGTTCTGTGCCGGCTGACTTTTTCAGCAGCACGTGTACGGCGCCGGACCCACCCTGATGCTCAGGACTTTCTGTGTAGGCAAGTACCGTCTGGTACTGTGTAAGCCAGCGGCGGACAGTGTGTTTGAGAACCGGCCCGGATTGCCTTGATCCATACCCTTTGCCATGCACAATGCGTACACAGCGAATTCCCTGGGCTAACGCATAGGCAATAAAGCGATCCAGTTGGTCGCGGGCTTGGTCGGTAGTGGCTCCATGTAGGTCCAGGGTGGCCTGGCTGTGGCGCTTTCCCCGTTTCAGGTCACGGACGATACGCGGATCATGCCCGGTTCGAATAAACCAGGAATCATCATGGTGCGTTGCTGCAGTTGTGTAGTCATCAGACAATAATATGGCTGGTTTAGGCGGCTGGCCGGCGGCTTGCGCGCGCCGTTTTTGTAACTGCTCCGGGCTTGCCCGTTGCGCAGATGGCCGTACAACACGATTGGCGGACGCCGTTTGTTTAAGCGGCGTCACGCCATTAATTGCTTGGCGGAACAGGTCGCGGTCGGCCTGGCTGAGCATACGGGCAAGAGGCTTAGTGACTACTGGTTTTCCGGGTTCTCGAGCCAGCGCTGGGCGTCCAGCGCAGCCATGCAACCGGTACCGGCACTGGTCACGGCCTGACGGTATACGTGGTCCTGCACATCGCCCGCAGCAAATACGCCTGGTACAGAGGTCATGGTTGCCATGCCTTGCAGGCCGCTCTTGGTGATGATGTAGCCGTCTTCCATGTCCAGCTGTTGGCTAAACAGGTCAGTGTTGGGCTTGTGCCCAATAGCGATAAAGGCTCCGGTCACTGCCAGTTCTTCTTTTTCGTTGGTCTGATTATTGCGCAGGCGTACGCCCGTGACACCGGATTGGTCGCCCAGGACTTCGTCTAGTTCGTAGAACAGTTTTAGGCGGATATTGCCGTTTTCTACCCGGTCCATGAGCCGGTCAGTCAGAATGGGTTCGGAGCGGAAGCCATCGCGCCGGTGTACCAGCGTGACAGTCTTGCAAATGTTGGATAGGTATAGGGCTTCTTCGACGGCCGTATTGCCGCCGCCCACCACGATCACATCCTGGTTTTTGTAGAAGAAGCCGTCGCACGTGGCGCAGCCTGATACCCCACGGCCCATGAATTCCTGTTCGGAAGGCAGGCCCAGATACATGGCTGAAGCGCCCGTGGCAATAATGAGTGCGTTGCAGGTGTATTGGTTGCCACCATCGCCAGTGAGCGTAAACGGACGTTGTGACAAATCGACGCTGGCAATATGGTCAAACACCAATTCAGTCTCGAACCGTTCGGCGTGTTGCTGAAAGCGCTGCATCAGTTCGGGCCCCTGGACGCCCGTGGCGTCGGCCGGCCAATTATCCACGTCTGTTGTGGTCATTAGCTGGCCACCCTGTTCTAGCCCGGTAACCAGGACCGGGTTAAGATTGGCCCGGGCGGCATAAACAGCGGCCGTGTAGCCGGCTGGCCCCGAACCCAAAATTAATACATTAGCGTGTTTGGGTGTGCTCATTACATAAAATCCAGATTAAGTGTGACACCCAATTATAATGAGGCATGGCTCGATTATCTGCAACGTCCGCCAGAGGCGGGCGCAACGTTCGCAATGGCCCGTCTGCGCTGCAGGTCCGGCTAACCGGATTGCTGCGCGAGGCGCGCTGGATCCTGTTCGCTGTGCTGGCCGCGTGGCTGGCTCTCATGCTGGCTACCTGGCACCCGTCCGATCCCGGCTGGTCGCACTCGGTTCATACTGACTTCATCCACAACAAGGGCGGCACTTTTGGTGCCCATTTGTCCGATTTGCTCCTGTTCCTGTTTGGCCGGGCGGCATGGTTATGGGTGTTGTTGCTGCTGCACCGCGTTGCCATGGGCTTTTATCGGCTGACCACATTCCTGCAAACCCGCACCACGTCCGAGGACCTGCCGCGCATACATTGGGAAGAGGCAGTAGGTTTTGTGTTGTTGCTGGCCGGTGTCATGGGCATTGAAGCCTTGCAAATGGCTATTTCAGCCGCACACTTGCCCGCCGGGGCCGGAGGACAACTGGGGCAGTTGCTGGCATTTGGTATGTCTTTGGCGTTTGGTCACACGGGCTGCACCATTTTGCTGCTTGGGATGGTGGCTGTCGGTGCCAGTCTGTTTTTCCGGTTCTCGTGGCTGACGGTGGCCGAGCGTGTGGGCTGGTTTCTTGAAACTCTGGTGCGCCGCTTGATTGAGCTGAAACGGGCTCGTGACGACCGGCGGGTTGGCGTGACCAAAAAGGCCGAACGGGCTGAAACCGTCGTGGCGCGTCAGAGCGATCTTGAGCATGAAAAACCGGTGCGCATTGAGCCGGCCATTACGACCGTGCCCGAATCCGAGCGCGTGAGCAAGGAAAAGCAGCAGACGCTGTTTACCATGCCGGCCGATGGAGAGGCGGGCGATTTGCCGGCTGTGGGCCTGCTTGATACCCCCGCAGAGCGCATCGAGTCGGTCTCTGCCGAGACGATCGAATATACGTCACGCCTGATCGAGAAAAAACTGGCTGACTTTGGCGTCAGAGTGGTTGTGGTGGCAGCTCAGGCCGGCCCTGTGATCACACGCTACGAGATTGAGCCGGCTACCGGTGTCAAGGGCAGTCAGATCGTGAATCTGGCCAAAGACCTGGCCCGTGCCCTCAGCCTGGTCAACATCCGGGTGGTCGAGACCATTCCCGGTAAAAACCTGATGGGTCTGGAGCTGCCCAACCCCAAGCGGCAGGTGGTGCATTTGTCCGAAATCATCGGTTCACAAACGTACCATGCCAGCAAATCATTGCTGACCATGGCGCTGGGTAAAGACATTGCCGGCAACCCCGTCGTGGCCGACCTTGCTCGCATGCCGCACCTTCTGGTGGCCGGTACAACCGGTTCGGGCAAGTCTGTGGGCATCAACGCCATGCTGCTGTCCATGTTGTACAAGGCCGACGCCAGCCAGATCAGGCTTATCCTTATCGACCCAAAAATGCTCGAAATGAGTGTCTACGAGGGGATTCCACATTTGCTGGCTCCGGTGGTCACCGATATGCGCCATGCGGCCAATGCACTGAACTGGTGTGTCGGCGAGATGGAAAAACGCTACAAGCTCATGAGCAAGATGGGCGTGCGCAATCTGGCCGGCTACAACGCCAAAATCGCCGAAGCCACAAAAAAGGGCGAACCCATACCCAATCCGTTCTCGCTCACCCCTGACGAGCCCGAACCGCTCACGACTCTGCCCATGATCGTTGTCGTGATTGACGAGCTGGCCGACCTGATGATGGTGGTGGGTAAAAAAGTCGAAGAGCTCATAGCGCGCCTGGCTCAAAAAGCCCGGGCCGCTGGCATTCACCTGATTCTGGCTACGCAGCGGCCCAGTGTTGACGTCATCACGGGGTTGATCAAGGCCAATATTCCTACACGTATTGCTTTTCAGGTGTCTTCCAGGGTCGACTCGCGCACCATTCTTGACCAGATGGGGGCCGAAACCTTGCTGGGGCAGGGCGACATGCTGTACATGCCTCCTGGCACGGCGTTGCCAGAGCGTGTCCATGGCGCCTTTGTCGATGACGAAGAAGTCCACCGCGTTGTTGAGGCGGTAAAAGAGCAAGGTGAAGCCAACTATGTGGACGGCCTGCTTGAGGGCGCCCAGGAAGGGGAGACCGGTGACGGCCTGAACGCTGTGACCGGTACAGCCGATACCGAAACCGATCCCCTGTATGATCAGGCTGTGCAAATCGTGCTAAAAAACCGCCGTGCATCCATTTCATCGGTCCAGCGGCACTTGCGTATTGGATACAACCGGGCTGCACGGTTTCTTGACCAGATGGAAGCGGCCGGCATTGTTTCTCCCATGCAGTCCAATGGCAACCGCGAGATTCTGGTGCCTACCGATAACGCCTCAGACAGCTAGGTTAATCAGCAGGAGGCTGCTATGTTGTTTCGTTCCCCTTTACGTATCGCCTTGCTTTGTGTGCCACTAATGTGGCCGTCGTCCTGGGCGGCCGCTGCCGATGCAACGGCCCAGCTGCAGCAGTTTGTTGACGAGGTCAATGCGGCCACAGGCGAGTTTGCTCAGCAACAGCTGGACGACGAAGGCCAGCCCGCTGATCAGGCGCAGTCCGGTACTTTTGTGTTTGAGCGCCCGGGGCGCTTTCGCTGGGAAGTAATCAAGCCCTACGAGCAACTTACGTTGTCAGACGGCAAACAGCTCTATCAGTACGATCCTGATCTGGCACAGGTCATCGAGCGTGATGTCGATGAGTCAGTGGGAGCATCGCCTGCCGCGATTCTGTTTGGCTCGGGCAAACTGTCCGATGCGTTTGAGCTGTCTTCCCGACCAGACAAGGACGGCATGAGCTGGTTGCGTGCCGAGCCGCGCAGCGGTGATGCCGGGTTTGCTCACGTCGATATCGGGTTTGCCGACAAC
Organism: Castellaniella sp.; assembly: GCA_027324645.1. Classification (GTDB taxonomy): domain Bacteria; phylum Pseudomonadota; class Gammaproteobacteria; order Burkholderiales; family Burkholderiaceae_B; genus JAJYRX01. The sequence continues at coordinate 8,351 of DAHVSI010000075.1, forward strand.
ATGCCACAACAGCTGTTATTGCAGGATGCGTTTGGTCAAATCACCCACATTGAGCTGACTGACATGGATACCAACCCGTCTCCCGATCCGCAGGCCTTCAAGCTTGACGTGCCTGAGGACACGGATATTGTGCGGATGTAGGCAATGTCGCAGGGTCCCGATCTTTTCTCCGGGTCTGCACAGGCCCCGGAGCACGCCCCACTGGCCGAACAGCTACGGCCGCGTACGGTTGACGATGTTGTCGGTCAGGCGCATTTGCTTGGACCTGGCAAGCCGCTGCGATCAGCCTTCGAGGCAGGCCGCCCGCACTCCATGATCTTCTG
>DAHVSI010000107.1 GCA_027324645.1 Castellaniella sp.
CCCATAAGGCCGGGACGTCACAGGCATACCCAGGCTGGTCCAGGGTTGTACCTCGGTGATGAGCGGGTCGCCCTGGCCGGAAGATTTGGCCATCGCACCAGCAGATGCACCACCAGTTACAGCTGCTGCAGCCGCCAGAAAGCTGGACTTCAGAAAGCCCCGACGTGTGTCATCCAACCCGTCGCGGCTAATATCTTGCACCAGATTTGGTGCGATAAAGCCTTCGGGCGCCTTCCTGAGGCGCCCTGCTGGCGTTGATGTACGAGAACTCACAAAACCTCCCGAGCTAAGTATTGAATATAAATAATCGGCATAACGATATAACAATAAATGCAGATTGTCTAAACGAACCTGTTACAGCCCGATGGTTTTGACTTGAAAACAGTGTGTCATCAGGTCAGTACATCAGCCCAGATTCGTTGTGACCAAGCGCGTGCATGGCGGCCTTCTTTGTCGCTTGGTGCTTCGGACAACCCGCCTGCCCCTTCGACAGACAGCATGGTCTTGTCTTCCGGGCTGTAGCGATGGACGCTGGACACATGCATGGCCTGCGCATCTGTCACGAAGCTGTAGCATGTGTTGGCGTAGATGGGATCGTTGTCGACAGAGCCGTCGAGCATGAGTGCCGTGATAGCCGCTGCACAAGTCTTGCCGTGCTGGTTGGCCATATGACCGGACTTGGGCATAGCAGGCGCCACCTGGATGGCATCGCCAAGCACATGAACGTTGGGCACAGCAACAGATTCGAAGGTTAGGAAATCTACCTCGCACCAGCGGTCGTTTGCTGTTGTCAGACCGGCCTTGTGTGCAATGTCACCCGCCCGCATTGGGGGGATTAGGTTAATCACATCCGCCTTCTCTTTTTCGCCCAGCTCGAAGATCAGCTGCTTGTTCTTGGCGTCAACCTCGACGGCCTTGTAGGCAGGCATGTACTCGACGATATCGGCATAATGCTCTTTCCACGCAGCCTTGAACAGGGCACCTTTGGACGTAACATCTTCATTCGCGTCAAAAATGTGCACCTTGGCTCCCGGCTTATGCTTTTTGAAATAAGACGCAACGGCGCACACCCGCTCGTAAGGTCCCGGAGGACAGCGATACGGTGCTTGGGGAATGCTTAGGATAAAGCGGCCGCCATCGGGCATGGCTTCAAGCTGTTCACGCAGCGTGACAGTTTGCGGGCCGGCTTTCCAGGCGTGGGGTATGGACTCGGCAACGGTCTCGTCCAGCCCTTCCATTTGGTCCCACATAAAATCGATACCCGGCGAAACCACCAGCCGATCCCATTGCAACGTGTCGCCGCTGGCCAATTCAACCGTTTTCTTGTCGGCATCGATGTTGGTGACGGTATCTTGCACCAGCTTGATACCGTGATTATCGGACAGCTCGTTGTAGGGGCGCGTCACGTCGTCTATGGAATAACTGCCCTCGAGAACCAGGTTGGACAAAGGGCAGGAAACAAAATTGTCGTTGGGTTCGATAAGCGTGACGGACAAACGGCCCTGGCTAAACAGCCGCAGGTACTTGGCCGCCGTTGCCCCGCCATAGCCGCCCCCGACCACCACAACATGTCCGGCGGAAGCCTTTGCAGCACGACTGGCTAGAGGCACGCCAAAGGTAGATAGCACACCCATGGTGCCAATAAATGAGCGCCTGTTCATTTTTCTGTCTCCTTTCCCTGCTGTTCATACCAGTGCGCAATAGCACGCAACGATTCCTCGTCGTAACCGCGAGCTATCTGACCCATTAACGACCCTTTGTCGGCCTCTTCGGCAAACTGCTTCATTTTGTCGACCAGGACGTCTGCAGGCGCCCCAGCCAAAGCCCGGACATCATCATTTTTAACTGGCTCGGCACCGCCATGGCACGTAACGCAGGCAGCAGCCAAAGACATGCCCCTAACGTCAATTTCCTGCTCACTGTTCGCCGTTTCCGCCAACGCTTGCGGGCTAGCCATCAGCAACAGGCTTGCAGCAAGCACCAGACAACTACTTGCTGCCATACGCCATATACACAGATCGCTACGAGTGTCAGACATTGTCTTCTCCTGATTATTAATAGCCACCAGACGTCAATGGCCAGACGCGGCCTTAGAAATCCAGATCATCCTGAATGGCATCGATTCCAGCTTGTGCGCATTCTTCATCAGCTTCGCCGCCGGGCGCACCCGAGACCCCAATGGCACCAACCATGGAGCCGGCCGCGCTGATTGGCACACCGCCACCCAATGCCAGCACATTGGTTACCTGTCGAATCCCGGACGCCTCTTTTCCTGATTGCGTCTCTTCTGCCAGGCTAAGGGTATGCATGTTAAAACTGGCCGCCGTGTAGGCCTTGCGTGTTGCAGTTTCCGGAGTGTGCGCACCCGCATAGCGATCACGCAATACGACGATAGGTGTGCCGGCACGGTCCGTTACTGACACAGCAATCTGATAGCCCTGGTCGCGGCAGAATTCAAGCGTTTCCTGAGCGGCCGTCAGGGCCGTTTCGGGCGTGAGTGTACTGGTAGAAAACGTAGCGTCATCGGCCTGGGCCGTACCCCAGGTACCAAGACACAAAATGGTTAAGCCAGCAAGCAAACGTGTGGTCATTCAGTCCCCTCTTTATTTAATTTCGTTATAAGTATTTTATATTTTAGATTATCATCAAAAAAAGCCATCCGGTAAAGCGCCGTTTTCTGCGGCCACAAGATTCACCCATGAAGGAAACACATTAATGAGATTCACGCCCTACCGCCCCATTGCCCTTGCCGCACTGCTGTCGCTGTTCCTGGCCACACCAGCCAGCGCTGACGACGCCATCACCCTTGAGCCCGAACAGGTAGGCACCAATACATACTTTTTTGGTGGCGCATCTGAAATGGCCAGCCAGGAGAACAAAGGCTTCATGTCCAATGCCGGCTTTGTGGTCACCTCGGACGGGGTAGTGGTTTTTGACACCCTAGGCACCCCAGCACTGGGTCAGGCCATGCTGGATGCCATTGCCGAGATCACAGATCAGCCAGTCAAGCGCGTCATTATTAGCCACTACCACGCTGATCACTTCTACGGTTTGCAAGCGTTCAAAGAGGCAGGCGCTGAAGTTTGGGCCCACACCAAAGGTCAGATTTACCTTAATTCCGACTTGGCACAAGAACGCCTGGAACAACGGCGCCAGGACTTGTCCCCATGGGTGGACGACAACACCGAACTGGTCTGGGCCGACCGCTGGCTGACGTTCGAAGACGATAAAACCAAGACATTCGACATGGGTGACACGACGTTCGAGCTTTATGACGTGGGCGGGGCCCATTCCCCTGAAGACATGATGATGTATGTGCCCGACGACAAGGTCTTGTTTGCCGGTGACTTGTACTTTACGGGGCGGATACCGTTTGTAGAAGACGCCGATAGCAAGACCTGGCTTGAGGCCATGGACAGCATGCTGGACATGGATCCGGACGTTGTCGTCCCTGGGCACGGGAAGTCCTCAACCAACACAGTCGAAGATATGGAGCTGACCCGCGACTATCTAATTTTCCTTCGACAGGAAATGGGCGCAGCGGTTGAAGACATGCTGGACTTTGAAACAGCCTACAAGCAGACGGACTGGAGCGAGTTTGAAGACTACCCTGCCTTCAAAGATGCCAACCGCATCAATGCCTATGGGCAGTACCTGCGAATGGAGCGCGAAAGTCTGGAAGGCCTTTAATCTGGCGCTACACTCATGATGGCATGCTCACCGGCCAGCTTATTCGGGTCGGCGGGCATGCCGAATGCGTTTGTACACCACGCCTAGCACCAACCCCGCCAGCGGCGCCCCTACAAGCAATGCCATGCGTGGTGACATGGTCAACCCCAGTGTCAGGCTACCTTCGTACACCAGCTGTAACAAACTGATCAGGTAATAACTGATGGCGATAATCGACAGGCCTTCAACCGCCCGTTGAATACGGATCTGGGTGCTGGCCCGTGCATTCAGTGCCTGCAAAATCTGCCCATTCTGCTCTTCCATTTCTACCTGCACCCGCGCTTGCAACAAGCTGCTAAGGTGGGCAACCGTTTTGTCGATACGCGTCAGCCGCTGGTCTGTTGAAGAACAATACCGTACTGTTGGCCGAAACCGTCGGGCAATAAATATACCCAGTTGCTGGCAATCGCCTGTGCGGCTTTCGGATAATTCAGCAATACGCTCGAACACCAACTCTGCATAAGCCTCAGTAGCACTGAATCGCAATCTGCTTTGCGCACTGCTTTGTGTCACGCGGGCAGACAAGCGTGTAATCCTATCCAATAGCGCCTTGGTATCCTGGGTTTCAGAAGCATTGTTGGCTTCAGATATCTCGACAAGTTCGCACTCGTAGTCACGCAGTTCAGCACTAAGCGCCCGCGCAACAGGCAAAGTCAATGAAGCCATCAACCGGTACGTCTCAATCTCGAGCAAGCGCCGCATCATGCGGCCCAGCCGACGGCCATCCAAATGGCGGTTCAGAACGAGCATACGGCAAAGACCATGCCTGTCTACTCTTAGGTCGCTCCAGACAGACGCCCGGTTTTGGTCAAGATTGGACCCCAGCGGGTCAACAAAGCCGTAATCGTCTATCCCACCCTTCCAGGATGATTCTGATTCGACGCGAATGTGGTTGGCGTTAATGAGTAACGCGGCGTGCTCTTGGGCAATGGCATCCAGGGCTGACGGTAATGCGGGCCATGGCTGCCCGTCGCCCAGTGGCGCCACCAGGGTAAGCGTTAAGAACTCCGTGTGTAACTCCCACTTCAGCAACGCATTGCCAATGGCAAATTCGCCCTGCTGCACCGCCGGACCGGCATCAATACCATATTCGTCACAAAGACCTTTGACGATATGGCGGGCTGCATCATCCTGATCCAGAAAAGCCAAATGAAAAACGTGGGCCGGCGCATTAAAATACGTTGACGGGCGCGCATGCAACTCATTGTGCAGCGTCTGACGCAAGGGGTGCATGCTACTTGAAGTCCTTCTTTGCTTGTATTTGTATAACGGTTACTTGGAAAAATCCCGGTCCCGGATAACGTCGGGCTTTAGAAAATCCTTGTGGCCCACATTATCGTGATCGCCCAGAATTTTGCCGTCGATTTCGGTGCCGTATAACGTTGCCTTATGGAACGGATCCAGATAACGCTCGCGCGTTTCTTTGGCATCGCCGGTATAGCGCGGGTCCTGCGGCCGCTCGTGGCTATTGATGTATTGGGCCACATCCCAGCTTTCCTGGTTGGTAAGCGTATCGGGCTTGCCCCATGGCATGTTGTGCTGCACAAACCCTGCCAGGGTGAACACCCGTGCAATACCGGCGCCCCAGTTATAGGAGTCGTCGCCCCACAGCGCAGGGAACACGACTTCGTCACGTTCAACTTTGCCGCCTCCATCGTCACCATGACACAGCGCACACTGTGCCTTGTAGACGGTTTTACCGCGCAACCTGTCCGGCTCCAGCTCGGGCTCATCAAGCTCTGGGTACCCACGGCCGTACAGCGTATCGCCAGGCTGGTACATTGGTACGCCCTTGGCTAGCCATTGGTGGTAGGCTGCCAAGGCAAGCATATCGTCGCTGCCGTAAGCTGGGGGCTTGCCATTCATGGAATAGGTAAAGCAGCCGGCAATACGTTCTTCTAGCGAATTAACGTGATCATTCTTGGGCCGGTAATCGGGCAGGGTGACAGCAGCCGGCCATACAGGCCCCGAGTGCGGCAAGCGCCCTTCCCCTGTGTGACAACTGGCGCACGTCATGCTGTTGAATACGTTCTTGCCCCGCAGTTGCTGGGTATTCATAAATAAGTCGTACCCCCGACGGATTGTTTTTTTAAGTTCCGGGTGCAAGGACGATGCGTCCAGATCGTCCATGTCGGGCGCCACGTGTACATACTGCTCCGGCGTAGGTGTTGGTGCACTGGGCGTTAGCTCGGCCAGCAGCTCAACAACCGCCAGTGTTTCTTCCGAAGGCTCATTTTCTGCGGCAGTCGCGCTAAGCGTAAACAACACCATGAAAGCACAGCCTGCCAACCTGGCATATCTGAACTGTTCTTTTGACATCACCATCCTCCTGGTCTGTGCTTAATCAGAGGCCGACGAGGCCGCATTAGCGGGTGTCTGTGTACCCAGCCAGGCAGACACTGCTTCCATATCGGACTGTTCAAGACGGTCGCTTACCGCTTTCATCAAATCAAGCGGATCACCTTGACGTGTGCCATCTTTCCAGGCTTGAAGCTGCGTCTGAATATATTCAGGATGCTGTCCGGCAATATCAGGAAACTCTGAACCTACACCCTGACTATCGGGGCCATGGCAGCTCATGCACGGCACGATATACCGATTCCAATCCCCCGATATCGCCAGCTGTTTCCCTCGTTCCAATACGTCTTCAGAGACCTCAGGCTTATCCGTAGGCGCTCTGGCCGGCAGACTGGCGTAATATGCTGACACATCCGCAATCTGGTCGTCATTTAACATGTTGGCAAAGGATTCCATTTCGGCATTTTCACGATCGCCTGACTGGAATGCCTTAAGCTGCTTTTCCAGATAGGTAGCGTCCAGCCCGGCCAGACGCGGCCATGGTGAATGATCAGCATCTGCCAAACCATTGCCATCAGCCTGATGGCAGGCCACGCATGCTGCAGCGGCTGCCTTGCCTCGCTCCAATTGTTCTTTATCCGGGGAAGCTGCATAAGTTGCGGAACCGGCCAACATACCCGTCACCAGCAACCCAAAACATACAGTTCTTCCAAAAGGCTGTCCTATCATGCTCCACCCGTTTGGTTTGTTTAATACCTGATAGTCATTGACTTATTGTAGACACAAGTATTCTTGGAGTTTCTTACATAAAGCAAAAAGCGATGATAGGTTGATTCATCACAAAGAAAGCATGAACAAATAGCTGCCACAGCCTTGTTGATATACTTTTATATAAAGTAATAGAATAAACAGGCATACCCAATCCCAACTGGAGACATCTCATGCGTAGGGTTCTTTATTTTCTATTTGCCGGGCTTATTGCCCTAACCGGCACTGCCCTTCATGCGGCCGACCCCGCCGACATCCCCGAAAACAAGCAGACTGAACTTGAGTTGTATGTCACGCCACAGGAAGCCTGGGACATGATCCAGGAAGACCCAGACCACATCCTGTTTTTGGACGTGCGCACACGATCTGAAGCGGTCTATGTGGGCATGCCGACCGTCGTTGATGCGCTCGTCCCATTTGTTGACCATGATCCGTTCTGGTCTTGGGATGACAAGCGCGAGGGGTACAAGATGGAGCCCGTACAGGAGTTCGTATCCGAAGCCAATAGGCGTCTGGAAGAAAAGGGACTGACCAAAGATAACCCGGTCTTGGTCATGTGCCGCTCGGGCGGACGCAGCGCCATGGCTGCTGACCGTCTGGCCGAGGACGGCTTTACACAGGTATATAGCGTTTATGAGGGCTTTGAGGGCGACAAGGCCAAATCGGGTGACGAAAAAGGCCAACGCACCGTCAATGGCTGGAAAAATAGCGGCTTACCCTGGACAACTGACCTGGACAAAGACAAGATGTTCATTCAGGAACAATAACCCCGCGACGCTATGGTGCCGTCAATGACTTACTCCTTGCTTAAACTCGTTCACCTGCTGGGCCTGATTGTCTGGATTGGCGGTATGGCGTTCAGCCACCTGTTTATGCGGCCGGCGCTGGGCACCCTGCCCGCTGAACAGCGCCTGACTTTTATGCATCAGGTACTCCAACGATTTTTTAACGCGGTAACCGTATCAGCCATCTTTATATTTATGACCGGTGTATGGATGATCGCCCGTACCGCCGGCCAATTCGCCCAGGCGGGTATTGAGTTTGCCATGCCAGTATCGTGGATGTTCATGGCAGCTGTGGGTATGGTCATGATGGCCATATTCGCCTGGTTACGACTGCTTCCCTATGGTCGTCTGCACCGTGCCGTCACCGCCCAGGACTGGCCAGCCGCCGGACAGGCCTTGGGCACCCTACGCAAAGGCGTAGCCGTTAATCTAGTCCTGGGACTCATTATTATTGTGGTGACCATGCTTGGGTAACATAATCGGTCAGGTCGACTATACTTTTAGACAAAAACATTTAAAGACCGGCACCATACAGGAGGCATCATTGAAAAAGACACCATTGACATTCGTGAACTACCCGCAACAGCCACATGGTGGCGTGCTGGTCGATCGCGTGGTTGCCAATGACAAACGCGAACAGGAGCTTGCGCGTGCACGCACCCTGCCCTCTATTCGCATTGATCTTGAAGCTGTCATTACCATCGAAATGATCTGCACAGGCGTTCTGTCGCCCAACACGGGTTTCATGAATCAGGACGATTACCAGTCTGTTCTTGAGAACGGCCGCTTGGCTGACGGAACCGTTTGGCCTGTACCCTTAAGCTTTGCACCCAGCGGCGAGCGCAACAGCAAGGCCATTGAGGGTCTGTCCGTAGGCGACGATGTTGCCCTGGTTGACTACCAAGACGAGCCTGTCGCCATTTTGAATATCGAAGACCGTTTCGCCTACGACAAAGAGCACCGGGCTACCAAACTGTTTGGTACGGCAGACCGCAGCCACCCTGGTGTCGATTCTATTTTCCGTCGTATGGGCGACGTCTCACTTGGCGGCCCCCTGACGCTTTTGCAGCGTGCTGACTGGGGCCCGTTTGAAAAGCTGCGCCGCGCCCCCGAAGATACATGGCGGCTTTTTTATGACGAAAAAAAATTCCGCTCGGTGGCCGGGTTTATCACTGGCGCCAACCCTTTGCACCGCGGCCACGAATATATACACCGCAATGCACTTGAAGAGATTGACGGTTTGTTCTTGCAGCCGCTGGTTGAAATGGCCAAGCGTGAATACGTACGCCACGAATACCGCATGCTGTCGTATCGCAGCGTATTAGAAAATTATTACCCCGAAGACCGCGCAATCCTGTCCCCCCTGCGCGTGACCTATATTTTTGCCGGCCCTCGCGAGACCATCCTGCACGCCCTGATCATGAAAAACTATGGGTGTACGCATGCCCTGATTGGCCGGGACCACGCCGGCATTGGCGATTTCTACAGCAAGTATGCCAGCCACACCATTTTTGATGACTTTCCGCCGGAAGAGCTGGGTATCGACATCAGGCTATTTCACGAAGTGTTCTACTGCACACGGTGTTCCAACCATGCCACAACACAAACCTGCCTGCACGACGAACGCTACCGCCTGAACATATCCGGTACCGGCATACGCGAAATGCTGCGACATGGCTTATTGCCACCCAAAGAGGTTGTCAGGCCCGAATCAGCCCGCATCGCCATGCAGGGCGTACAACCAAAAGGCCTGGATGAACAGGGCGAAGGCACCCTGCCCGTTAGCAAAGTCATCCAGAGCATGTTCCCCTACTACACAACGCATGCTCGGCTGGGTGGCGCCCAACGCGCCCAACCTTTGGCGAACGACACCCTGACAACGCGCGACCTTGAGGTCGCCACCTTGGATGCCAGAGCCAATGCACACCGTATTTATGACGACATTTATGGTGAGTACAGCCGGCTTGGGGATCATAATCAGCAGGTACAGCCCGCCTGGATTAGCGATGCCCACAGCGCATTGCAAGCACAGCAAAACATGGTCATTGCAGACCTGAAGCAAAAAGTTGACGAAGCCCCGGAAAAGGCTTCTGATGAATTTATGTATCAGGACAAGCAAGAGGCGCAGCGCGAGCTGCAGGCGGCACAAAAGTTGTTTGAGCAGATCCCGACAGTGGTAGATGGTCAGGAACGGGCCGAACAAGTCTGGAACCCGCTACCTTATAAACGCTATCGTCCAGGCGGTGATTAAGCCCGTGCCTGGCCTCATGTAATCCCCTATCCCTATCAAACGGCACAGGCATGCAATACCCCGATTACTACAAGGTTCTGGGCGTAGCCAAGACTGCAACGCCCGACGAAATCAAAAAGGCCTATCGGCGACTGGCGCGCAAATACCACCCGGATGTCAGCAAAGAGGCTGATCCGGCTGCGCGCATGGCCGAAATCAACGAGGCCAACGAGGTATTGTCAGACCCAAAAAAACGTGCCGCTTATGACGCTGTTGGGCATGAGGCCTGGGCACAGGGAGCCCGCAGCGCTGAGGACGTCAGGCCACCGTACGGGCAACAGGGCTTTGACCCGAGAGCGGGCCAAGCTGACGGCTTTTATCGCTCGTCATCGGGCGCCCAGCACAGCGATTTTTTTGAAGAGCTGTTTGGGCAAGCAGCCCGAGCCCGTGCCGGCCAGGGGCATGCAGGTGGTGGCACCTTCAATTGGCCGGGCGAAGACCAGCATGCTGACATTACATTAAGCCTGGCGGAAGCCTATCATGGCGCTGAACGCACACTGCAACTGCAAAGTGTGGGCGTTGATGAGCATGGCCAGGTTATCCCCCGCATGCGCACCTTGAATGTCAACATCCCGGCTGGTGTGGCCCAGGGGCAATTAATACGCCTTGGTGGCCAGGGTGGACCTGGGCAAGGCAGTGGCGCTGCCGGCGACCTGTTTCTTAAAGTACATATCGAGCCTGGGGCGGCCTCTTACCATGTAGACGGCCGGGACGTGACCATGAAAGTATTTGTGGCCCCCTGGGAGGCGGCGTTAGGCGCCGACATACAAACCAGCACGCCTGCCGGCGCATTAACGGTAACCGTACCTGCAGGGTCAGTCTCCGGCCGTAAGCTTCGTCTGCGTGGCAAAGGCATTCCAGGCAAGCAAGCAGGAGATTTGTTTCTTGAACTGGACATTGCCGTACCCAGCGCTGTCACCGACGCGCAAAAGGAAGCCTGGGAATCCTTGTCCAAGGCTTATCCGGGGTTCAAAGCACGCGGACCCAACTAGACCACGAGGCGCAAAATGGCAGACCAACAAATGGAAACGTTACTGGCAGAGCTGGGCTGGAGCCCCGATGAATGGGTACCGGTGGAAGAGCTGGCCCGCGCCTGCAACCTCAGCACCGGCTGGGTCGTTACACGCATACAGGAAAAGGTACTGCATGCAGAGCAGCGCGATGGCCAGTATTACTTAAGTTGCGAATCGGTCTGGCGGGTGCAGCAGATTGATCAGCTTGAGCGTCAGTTCGATGCAGACCCGCACCTGGCCGGCTTGGTCACTGACCTGATGGCCGAAGTACGGGCACTGCGTAAGCAGCTGAATCTGAAAAATTAATTGTGAACCATAAACATGTTTTGATCGTTGGCGGCGGGCTTGTTGGCATGTCCAGCGCCCTGGCACTGCAGCGGGACGGATGCCAAGTCACGGTCCTGGACCCCCTTGCTGATCATAATCGGGCCTCTTATGGCAATGCAGGCGTCATCAGTCCAGGCTCTATATTTCCTATGGCAAGCCCGGCCGTGTGGCCGGCTTTACGTCGATACCTGACGAATCGCGACCCGGCTCTGCGTATCAGGTATCAGGACAGCATGGCATTACTGCCATGGGCCACGCGTTTTCTTGGTGCAGCCAGGTTGGCAACATACCGCCGCAGTGCACAGGCATTGGCATTATTAGTCAAACCTGCAGCAGATTATCATCGGGCATTGGCTCGTGACTTAAACACCACCGACTGGCTAAACGAAACAGGATGGCTGCGTGCATACCGCAGCCTTGATGCCTTTCAACACACACAAACCGAGCGTGAACTACTTGCCGAATGCGATATTAATGTCGACATTCTGAATCGTGATGATATTCAGGCACTAGAGCCTGATCTGGCGCCCCGCTTTGAAAAAGCACAGTTCTTTCCGGGGGCGCTGTCCATTGCGCAGCCCGGACGTCTGCTAGAGCGTGCATATACTGTTTTTCGGCAGCGGCAAGGCCATGTCGTCCAAGGCCAAGCCAGCAATATAGACCAGCATGATGCTCGTGTTGCCATCACCACAACGGCCGGGACAATCCAGGCCGATTATGTACTGCTAGCGGCTGGTGCCTGGTCAGGTCAGCTAGCACGTCGGCTGGGATACCGTATTCCCCTTATCGGAGAACGAGGCTATCACCGCATCATGACACTACCTTCTGGCATCTCGTTGAACCGACCCGTCAACGATGTACAAGGCGCTTATGTCATGGCGCCACAGGATGGCGCGGTCCGTCTGTTAAGCGGTGTTGAGCTGGCGCACGCCGACAGTCCCCCTAACCTGTCGCAAATGCGCGCCATTGAGCAAGACGCCATGAATGCGTTCAAGGAACCATTACGTAATGGCAGCAAGCAGCACTCCTCCGACAACCAACAGACCATTGAAACCTGGATGGGTAGCCGGCCATCTACACCTGACAGCTTGCCTGTGCTGGGGCAGGCAGAGCGCCACAACCGTATTATTTTTGCGTTTGGTCACGGCCACGTAGGGTTTTCCACCGCGCCCCATACCGGCCAGATTGTGGCGGATCTTATCGCGGGCCGAACGCCGC
>DAHVSI010000120.1 GCA_027324645.1 Castellaniella sp.
CCCATTGTTCTTTGGCTACGGAACGGATGGCGCCGGTAACGATTTCGGCCACATAGCTGGACGTATAGCAGGTCAGTGTGATGAATGCGGCGGTATGCGAATCCCAGCTTAGCCACGACACGTCGGTGTTGGGCAGAACAAAATAGAACAGGTACAGCTGCACTAAAAAGGGGGTGACACGCAAGAAGTGAATATACAGGCCCAGCAGCCAGTTAATGACGGGCACACGGTACGAACGGATCAGACCAATGGCAAACCCAAGCAATGAGCCCGCGATGATGGCAAAAAACGAGATGCGCAGCGTTTCCAGAAAACCGCGTATCAGAAACGGCATGACCACCCGCGTGACTTCTGCATAGGTATTGAAGAGCTCGATGACCATGGCGTTATCCTGCTGACCAGGCCGGACCCGCCAGCCTTTTACGAATGTGACGGGATAGCATGAGCATGAGCGCATAAATGAGCAGATAGCCGGCCGCAACTGTGACAAAGCTTTCGGTTGGCATGATGCGCTCGTTATTCATGACCATGCCTGCAGAAAGCAGCTCGAAGATGGTGATCAGCGATAGCAGCGACGTATCCTTGATCAGGATGGCTGTCTGACCCAGCAGGGGTGGCACGGTATTGACAAAGCCCTGCGGCAGGATAACGTAACGCAGTCGTTGTGTGGCCGTCATGCCAACGGCCTTTGCCCCTTCAATCTGGCCTTGGGGGACTGATTCAAAGCCTACCCGCAAAATTTCCCCCATATAAGGGGCCGTGTGCAGCACCAAGGCAAAAATGCCCAGCCAGAGCTCGTCCCAACGCAATGTGAACGGAGCAATAATGGGCAGGGTGTAGTAGACCAGATAGATTTGCACCAGCAGGGGCGTAGCGCGAATGAACTGGATATAGGCGGACACCGGGCGCTCGAGCACGGGCCGGCCGGAAAGCCGCGCAAGGGCAAGAAACATGCCCACCAGCAACGACAGGACCAGCGAAATGCCCGAGATATACAGTGTGGCCAGCAGCCCTTGGCCGAAGGTTTCCAGGTACTGATAAACGACGCGCCAGTTGTAATAGTCCAGCAACCAGGTCATGTATCCTCCTGGTTGCTCGGCAGGCAGCCCTGCCTGCGTCCATCAGTGCGCAGCACACGGCAAGCTACCACAGTATCTGCTCCAGAAAGGCTTGAGTTCGAGGATGCCGGGGCGAGTCAAACAGCTGCCCAGGGGTGCCTTCTTCGACGATTTGGCCTTCATCCATGAAGATGACACGGTCGGCCACTTCGCGGGCAAACCCCATTTCGTGCGTAACCACGGCCATGCTCATGCCGCTGCGTGCCAGCTGTTTCATGAGCTCAAGGATGCCGCCGACGGTTTCGGGATCAAGTGCAGAGGTGGCTTCGTCAAACAGCATAAGTACCGGATCCATGGCCAGGGCCCGCGCAATGGCGGTGCGCTGTTGCTGGCCTCCCGACAGCTGGCTGGGGTAACGGTGGGCCAGCTCGGCAATATGTATCTGCTCTAGCAGTGTTTGTGCACGTTCGGTGGCGGCTTGGCGGGTGCGCCGCAAGACGGCGCACTGGGGCAGCACGATATTGTCCATGACCGTGCGATGCTGAAACAGGTTGAAGTGCTGAAAGACCATGCCTGCTCTGGCACGTAGCGCATTAATGTTGGCGCTGGGGGACGCGACGTCTGTGCCATCGACCAGCAGGGTTCCGGCATCAATGCTTTCAAGTGCGTTGATGGTGCGTAGCAAGGTGCTTTTGCCCGAGCCGGACGGCCCAATGATCACCAGCACCTCGCCACGTGACAGGGTCATGGAGACATCCCGCAGCGCTGTAATAGGCGGGCCGCCGTCTGGGACACTGAAGGTTTTGCCAATCCCCTGTGCGACAACCAGGGGATTGGCGGCTGTGGATGCCGGATGAACCGGCATTAGTTGTCTTCTTTCCAGTCGGTTGAATACCAGTAGTCGACCATGGCCGGCAGGCTGCGATCGCCAGTGCGCATTTCGACCCAGTTGTCGAGCCAGAATTTGAGACTGTAGGCCTCGGGCTGAACTGCAAATGCCAGCGGTTCGTTGACCATGGTCCCGTCAAGGATCTTGAGGTTGCCAAAGTCAACCAGAAACTGCTCGGCTGTGCTGCGCGCCATAATGCCGGCATCCAGGCGCCCGGAAGACAAGGCCTGACCCACGGGTGCACTGCCGCCGGAATACTCCTTGAGCTTGCTTTCCGGAATGAGCTTTTTGGCCGCATCTGCGTAGGTACTGGCACCCAAAGCGCCCACCAGGACGTCGGAATCATCCAGATCTTCCCAGGAATCATAGTCAGCGTCTTCCTGGGCGACAGCGACGGTCTCGGCAAAAAAGACAGGCCGTGAAAACAGGACCTGCAAAGCGCGTTCGGGCGTGGGGGTCATGTCTGCAGCGATGATGTCGACCTTGCCGGAGGTTAGTGCCGGGATGAGGCCCTTCCAGTCGTAGTCCTGCATGGCAAGCTCGACCCCCATGTCCTCGGCCATCTGGGTGACGACTTCAACCGCCAGGCCCGTGCGTTTGCCGTCCTTGTTGATGAAGCTCATGAGTGGCCCGGACGTTTGAACGGCTACCCGCAGTTCGCCCCGTTTGACGATATCCTGAAGTTCGGTAGCGTGCGCCGGTGCGACGGTGTAGGCGGTCAGGGCGATTACGGCAAAGCTTGCCCACTTATGCAGTCGTTTCATGTTCCCTCCTGAGGCGTTGTTGGCCGGCAGGACCGGACGGGCGTCCGGTCTGCCTTTATTGGCTGCCTGGCGTGGATGGCCGGGCAGCAGTTTTTAATCTTGCCAATCGTAGCCTGACACCGCAGGTGTGGAAACAAGGGGTAGCCCTAAGTTGCTACTCGCAAACGGCGTGATCAGGGAAACAGGCCGCGTGCGTCCTGTGCCTCAAGGATGCGCGAGCAGGCAGCGATGAATGTGGCGGTACGCAAGCTGACCTGATGTTGACGGGCCGTTGCCGAAATATCGGCATAGGCGTTTTTCATCATGACTTCCAGGCGGCTGTTGACCTCTTCCTCGCTCCAGAAAAACGACGTGGTGTTTTGCACCCATTCGAAGTAGCTCACGCTGACGCCGCCGGCGTTGGCCAGCACATCGGGAACGATGTTGATGCCGTTGTCGGTCAGGATATCGTCGGCAGCGGGGGTAGTGGGCCCGTTTGCGCCTTCCACCACAATGCGTGTGCGTATGCTGCCAGCGTTGTCTTCGGTGATCTGGTTTTCCAGCGCGGCCGGGATCAGGACGTCGGTCTTGAGCGCCCAGAACTCCTGGGGCGACAGGGTATCGGCGTTGTTGAAGCCCTTGACGCCTCCGGTGTTGCGAACGTGTTCTGCCAAGGCGACGGTGTCAAGGCCCTGCTTATCGTGGATAACGCCGGTATGGTCGTAGACTGCAACGACCCGTGCGCCTGATTCTGCAAAGAGCCGCGCCGCCGTGCCGCCCACGTTGCCAAAGCCCTGTACGGCAATGCGTGCATCTTGCATATCGATGCCGGCGTCTTTCATGGCGGCGGACCCGACGACAAAGACGCCGCGGCCGGTCGCTTCCACACGACCCAGGCTGCCGCCCAGACTGATGGGCTTGCCTGTTACGACACCAGGGGCGGTAACGCCGTTCTTGATCGCGTAGGCGTCCATCATCCAGGCCATGGTCTGGCCGCTGGTATTGACGTCTGGCGCCGGGATATCGGTATTGGGGCCGATGATTGTGCTGATTTCGTTGATATAGCGCCGCGTGATGCGTTCGAGCTCACGTGGTGAATAATTGCGGGGATCAAGGCGGATGCCGCCTTTGGCGCCACCGAAGGGAACATTGACGGCGGCAGTCTTGACCGACATCCAGGCAGACAATGCCATGACCTCGGACAAATTGACGTCAGGGTGATAGCGTACTCCGCCCTTGCCAGGCCCAAGCACCATGCTGTGCTGGACACGGTAGCCTTCAAAATGTGCCACTGTGCCGTCATCCAGTTCAACGGGAATATCGACAATGAGTACACGTTTTGGCCGTTTGAGCGTCCCAATCCATTGGGACAGATTGCCAAGATAGGGTGCAACCCTGTCGACTTGTTCCAGATAGTTTCCCCATGGACCCGGGTTGTCCGGGTTCAGGTAGGAAGGCAGCTGATTAGCTGAGTGTTCTGGCATGCTACGGACCTCGGTAAATTTGCAAGAACGCCTATTTTAGTATTGATTTGCATGCCCGCGTACCTGGAAGGGTTAATTGCCATAGTTTTTAAGCCCTTCAAGATCCCGTACCTGGACGCCGCCATACTCGATACTGAGCAGTTCTGCCTGTTCCAGTACGCGCAGGGCCTGATTGGTTCGCTGGCGCGATATGCGTGCCAGGTAGCCAATTTCTTCCTGTGTGATGTCGAGTCGCATCCCTTTGCCCGGATACAGCAGGGGATTGAATAATTCAGCCAGACACCGTGCCACTCTGGCGTCGGGAGCAAGCAGCCGGTCGTACTCGGCTTTGCCAATAAACTGGGCAACG
>DAHVSI010000128.1 GCA_027324645.1 Castellaniella sp.
TCGACCATGCGGTGGCCGAGCCCGCCGCAGCTGCGGGGCGGATGGCAGTGGTTCCTGGCAGTTTCGGGTGGAGCGATATCGGTGATTATCTTGCTCTTGCCGAGCTCCATGGGGAGGGGCCCCTGCACGTCCTGGGTGCAGAAAAAATTCAGGCCGAGTTTGAACTTGGCTACGGTGAAGTTTTCAAAGACTTGAACGCAAGATAACCGCTATCCGTGATAAGGAGGATACATATGACCCATCCCACACGACAACACCGTTATACGGCACTTATGGCCACAGGGTTGCTGGCCGGTGCCGGCGCTATGTCGGCAGCCAGCGCCGCCGAGGTCAATAAAGAACTGCAGGCCAACGTGCCCGACGAATACAACAATGAACTGATTGGCGTATACGATCCGCAATACCCACCCAGCTACTTTATTGACGACGAAGGCGACATGGTGGGCTACGCACTGGATTTCCAGCATGCCGTGGCCGACAAACTGGGCATTAAAAGCACCGCCAAACAGGCAAAATTTGCCAGCATCATCCAGGGCATATTGGGCAAACGCTACAACACATCGTATTTCCACGACACGCCCGAGCGCCGGGAAAAAATGGACTTTGTGGACGTACACCGTACCGGCACCGTGGTCATGGTCAAAAGCGGCAACCCCGATGACCTGGACTTGCACCAACTGTGTGGGCACAAAGTAGGCGTTGCGTCAGGCGCACACCAGCAGATTGAGCTCATGCCCGAACTACAAAAAGAATGTGCTGACAACGATCAGCCTGAAATTGAAGAATACGCGTTTTCAGGGCTAAACGAAGGCAGTATGGCTGTGCGCACCGGTCGCGTCCAAGGCTGGCTGGGCGACTCGCCCTCGGTGGGGTATATCATCAAGCAAACTGGCGACCAGTTTGAAACCACCCCCACCCCACACCTGACCGGCTATTCCGGCTTTGCCTTTGCTAAGGGCGACCCCATGGCAAACGTCGTGCTGGACGCCATTGCCGACATGGTAGATGACGGCAGCTACATGGCCATTCTTGAAAACTGGCATATGGAATCCATGGCGCTGGACGCGCCCGTACTTAACGGAGACTAAATGACCGCGCGCAACACCTCATCGGTCAGGCCGGCCCCCGCCGGTCAGCACGACGGCGCTGACTGGGTCATTGTCCGCCGGCCCAACTATGGCCAGCGACTGGTCAATGCCGTGCTGGCGCTATTTGTACTGGGGCTGGTGTGGGCTGGCGTAAGCAACCCCAACTTTCAGTGGGACGTGGTGGTGCAGTACCTCACGCACGCTAGCGTGCTAAAAGGCCTGTCCACCACCATTGCGCTTACTGTCATAGCCATGCTGCTGGGTGCCGCCATTGGCATTGTGATTGCCATGCTCATGATGGCACGCGACCGCTTTTTAGTGTCATTTGCTGCGGGCTACATCTGGCTGTTTCGTGGCACGCCGCTGTTGGTGCAGCTGTTTTTCTGGTTCAACATTTCAGCCCTGTACCCGCAAATCAACATTGGGTGGCCCGGCGGCCCCTACCTGGCAACGTTCTCGGGTAACGACATTACGCCCTTTATGGCAGCTGTTCTGGGCCTGGCGTTGCACGAAGCCGCCTACATGGCAGAAATCGTGCGGGGTGGCGTGTTGGCCGTTGGACCCGGACAAGCTCAGGCCGCCATTGCCTTGGGCATGACGCGCCTGCAAAGCTTTGTACGCATCGTGTTGCCCCAGGCGCTGCGCATTATTGTGCCCGCCACCGGCAACCAGGTCATTTTGATGCTTAAAACCACCTCGCTGGTCAGCGTGATTGCCTTGCCTGAATTGCTATATTCCGTGCAAAACATTTACGCCCGCACATTCGAGGTAATCCCTCTGCTTATTGTGGCCAGCCTATGGTATTTGTTCATGTGCTCGTTGCTGTCTATCGTGCAGTATTTTCTTGAGCGCCGTCTTGGAAGGGGGCATTAAATGAAGCGGCCCTATCGCATGATCCATGCCGAAGGCGTATCCAAATCCTTTGGCGACCTGCAAGTCCTTAAAGACATCAACCTGGAAGTATTCCCAGGCCAGGTGGTATGCCTGATCGGTCCATCCGGTTCCGGCAAATCTACCCTGTTGCGGTGTATTAACAACCTGGAAACCATTGACGGCGGCCGCCTGTTTGTTAATGGCGACCTGGTCGGTTTTAGACAGCAGGGCAACCAGCTCATAGAACTGCGTGAAAAAGAAATTGCCGCCCGCCGCGCGCAGATTGGCATGGTGTTCCAGCACTTCAACCTGTTTGCCAACAAAACCGTGATTAAAAACGTCATGGAAGGCCCTGTTGCAGTGCGTGGCATGCCTAAACAACAGGCGCACGAAATGGCCCAGAACCTACTGGCACGTGTTGGCTTGGCCGACAAGGCCGATGCCTGGCCCAGCCAGCTATCCGGCGGACAGCAACAGCGCGTTGCCAGTGCCCGCGCCATGGCCATGGAGCCCGTACTGCTGCTGTTTGACGAACCTACCTCGGCCCTGGATCCCGAACTGGTGGGTGAGGTCCTGAACGTCATGAAAGACCTGGCCAATGCCGGCATGACCATGGTCATTGTGACCCACGAAATGGCCTTTGCCCGCGATGTTGCCGACGCCATCATCTTTATGGACGGCGGCGTGGTGGTCGAAGCCGGTGCGCCAGAACAAATCCTGGGTGCGCCAAAAAGCGAGCGACTGAAGCACTTTTTGGCGAATGTGGGGTAGCAAATTTAGTGCTTGTATGGCTAAGTCCGACCCGTGTAAGCAAACACGACTATTTTTTTATAATCCGGCCAATTAGTGCCATAATGGGAAGTCCGACAAGCGCAACGCTTACCGCTGGATGTGCTCCTATATAGGCTGTATAGACTGACGCGATGATACTTAGAGCTGCGAGGGTGCCGCCAATAAACTGGCCCCGTCGATAGTCTCGACGCGTTGCGTCCAGGCTTTCTCTATCCATCCTGATCCGATGGTCCTGTTCTTTTTCAGCCATCTGGACGATACGCTCAGCACCATCACTGACGATATTGTTGAATCCTTCCAACGTTGACGGTGGAGGTAGCGGGCCCTCCCATTGGGCTGAGATCAGACCTTCGTTGGAGCCGCCGGGTGTTGTACCGGCAGAAGAACCGCTATTTTTCTTTTTGGCCATAATGGTAACGGCTTATGGCTGTGCTGAAGTCATTGCCAATCGTGCGCACGTCTTGTCGCATACGCTGTAGGTCAGTACCCTGAGGGCGAGGGTACTTGGCAGCTGTAATAACAGTAGCAGGAGATGCAATGCCGGCGAGTATGCCAGATACTAAGGCGTATTTTTTCCGCACAATTATTCCCCTATTTGCTGTTATCTGGACAAAAAACTGTCCAATCGAGTCATTTATGATAGCAAATCACTACAGAAAAGTTGTTACCAACTAGCGTGAAAAAGTCCACCTCCTCACACAGAGCAGCAGTGCAAATTACCTGCGCAGGCTGTTTGGAAGGCACATACTACATATTCTGCGTCTTTTTTAGGTATAAGCGTTACTGGTTTTCGCCAGAAGGTAGCGCACTAAGTATTGCTTTGCCGCCTACCAGAATGTCGCGGCCAATCGCTTGTTCAGCAAGCTCAGCGTTATTTGAGCGCAAGGCTTCCAATAGTGCCTCATGGGGGTGGGAGTCTTCAATGGAAGGCTCTACATTTTCGTATAAAAAATTTAGGTAGGGGCCCGTTCTTGCCCATAACGACTGGATCATTGCAATTAAGTCTTTGCGCTTGCTGAGTTCATACGCTGAAAAATGGACAGCTCGGTTCAGCTTTAATGTGGCTTGATAGTCGCCGCGCTTTTTGGCAGCGATCATTTGCTGATGTTGGCTGGCAATACTGTCAATCACGTCAGTTGGAATGCCAATTTGTTGGTTACGTTCAACGGCACACCGCACCGCCAGGGATTCCAGTGCAACGCGAATATCCCGCAACTCAATGAATTGTTCACGGTTAAGGACCGGTACCGTGACGGATCGATTTGGGTTTAAATCAAGCGCGCGCTCAGCAACCAACTGAAGCATTGCTTCACGAACCGGTGTTTGGCTCACATCAAGCTGTTCTGACAGCGCACGACCAGTGAGCTTTTGTCCCGGTAACAACTCCCCATCTGCAAGCCATTCACGTAGTGTGTGCCGAACACTGGCTGCAAGTGTTCGGTGCGTAATCTGCGCTGTAGAAGGGGTAGGCAGGCTTGATTGTGCTTTTTTAGTCATGTGGCACTTCCTTTACGTGCATTCATTCTACGCCACCCTTGTTAGGGTTTTTCTTATTGACAATATTCTATATTTTATAGAATATACAGCTTATAGGCTAAAAAATCAGGAGGAGTACATGCTTCCACAGTCAGTCAACAAAGCACTTGAGGTGCGTGGTCTGCAATATAAAGATACAGTGGCGCACGCGGTTGCAGCCAGCCTTGCACGGCATGGCGTTACCCACATGTTTGGGCAAAGCCTCCCGTCAATGGTGCACCTTGCAGGTAAAGAATTTGGGATCAAACAGGTTGCTTACCGGCAGGAAAATACGGGTGGTTACATGGCCGATGGCTACGCAAGGACAAGCGGAAAGGTAGGTGTTATTACCGCACAGAATGGTCCAGCGGCAGCATTGTTAGTCGCCCCGTTGGCAGAGGCCCTAAAAGCCTCCATCCCTCTTGTTGCTTTGGTACAAGACGTCAATCGGGATGAGGCAGACAGAAATGCATTTCAAGAGTTGGATCATGAGTCGATGTTCCGCCCAGTAACTAAATGGGTGCGTCGTGTAATAAATGCCAGCCGTATTGAAGATTATGTTGACATGGCAGTGGCGGAGGCCACCTCAGGACGCCCGGGGCCAGTAGCCTTATTGTTGCCAGCCGATTTACTTACAGAGACAGCAGTTTCTGACGTACCTCCCCGTACAAAATCACTGGGGCATTATCCCCTTGATCGGACTGTCCCAGACAATGAATCTATTAAGCACGCTGCTGAGTTATTAGCCCAAGCGAAAGCTCCCGTCGTAGTGGCTGGAGGGGGCGTACATTTGTCAGGTGCTGCTGCAGCCCTGGCTAATTTGCAGGAAGTTGCACATCTGCCTGTAGCGACAACAGTTATGGGTAAGGGGACTGTTGACGAAAACCATAGCCTGTCTATGGGAGTAGCGTCTTATTTTATGGGTAAGTACGGTGTAGCACGTTATATGAGGCCCATGATTGAAGATGCTGATGTGGTTTTGCTTGTTGGTAATCGAACCAACCAAAATGGGACTGACTCCTGGTCACTCTATCCTCGAGGCGCACAATATATCCACATTGACGTTGATCCCCGGGAAATAGGCAGAAACTATGAACCCGAAGTCCGCCTGATTGGTGACGCCAAAGCTACCTTAGAAAAATTAACTCAGGCTCTAAGATCGCAAGGCCTTGACTTGCGTGCCACAACACGAGCTGGGGTTGAGCAACAAATTGCTCAAGCTAAAGACAAGCATTCTGAGGAGGCCGCGCACAGGACACAAAGTGATGCTGAGCCTATCCGGCCAGAACGTGTCATGCGCGATATTGACAGCCGGTTAAAGGCAAATTCAATTGTTGTTGGTGATGCCAGCTATTCGTCAATATGGGTTGCTAATTACATGCAATCCCGTGGGGTAGGGACGCGATTCATAACACCTCGGGGCCTGGCGGGGCTCGGTTGGGGGTTCCCCATGGCGCTAGGTGTAAAAATAGCAAATCCTGGCGCCACCGTAATATGTGTTGTTGGAGATGGAGGATTTGCCCATGCATGGGCTGAGTTGGAAACAGCCGTGCGCATGCAATTGCCCGTTGTTCTTGTGGTTTTGAATAATGGCATTCTAGGCTATCAAAAACACGCGGAAAACATTAAGTTCGGTGATCATACTGACGCCTGCGATTTTGCGCCCGTTAACCATGCACACTTAGCTGAAGCGGTAGGCGCTACCGGTATTCAAGTCAAAAAGCCTTCGGATTTTATTCCTGCCTTAGACGAAGCAATCACAAATAACACAGTGACCGTTCTTGATGTGTTGGTCGATCCAGATGCTTATCCGCCAGTAACGTGGTACCAGGCCGACTAATCATTTGCGTCTTTAACGCTTTAGAGGGCGTCAGTAATGTCCATTATTTTCCAGTTGATTGTGTCTGGGCTGCTGCTCGGGGGCATTTATGCCCTTGCAGCAATGGGACTCAACTTGATTTTTGGTGTCGCCAAGGTGGTCAACTTTGCCCATGGCGAATTCCTGATGATAGGCAT
>DAHVSI010000136.1 GCA_027324645.1 Castellaniella sp.
CGCCGGATCAGGAAATGGGCCGATACGCGCATGTTCCGGATGTTTTCAAGCCAGGGATGTGTGCTGGTATCGAGCTGATTAAGAAAAAAATCCATGATCTCTGGGCCGCCAAACTGCCCGGGGGGCAGGCTGATGTTATGCAGCACCAGCAGGTCAGGGTTGATGCCCGTGGGGCGCTGATCATGATTGGGCGACAGTGCCAGTTGGATGCCCGGTCCGCTATGTAACCATCCGCTCTGGTCCAGTTGCACGCAGGGACTGCTACCGTCAAGGCTCAAAGTGGACATAGGCGGACGCTTGTTTGCACTATGCAGTGGGGCTGTGCGGTCCGGCGCCCAGTCGGGCGTGTTCGGTGCAGCACCATGTTTGGCCTTTGCTTAGTACGGCCTCGGAGCGCGGCAGGTGGATGCTGCAATGGGCGCACCGCACCATGGGTTCGGCGCTGTTGGGGGCCTGCATGGTTTTTTGTGGGCCAGAACGTGGTGTGCGCGCCTTGTGCCGCACTTTGGCGTTGTGGTGTGACAGTATGCGGGTAAGCAACAGCATGCCAACAATAACGACTACCCAAAGCAGAATTTTTCCCACGTTGTTGTTCCGTATAAGGGGTTAAAGGATAACGTCCAGGACAAACCGACTGCCGGTGTAAGCCAGCAGTACAAAGGCAAAGCCTACCAGCGTCCAGCGCAAGGCAGTGCGCCCGCGCCAACCGCGCGTGCGGCGCCCCCAAAGCAGGACGCCAAAGGTCACCCACGACAATAGTGTGAACACGGTTTTGTGATCGAACGGGACAAGCTGTGAGGACAGCCGCAATGACACGATAGCGCCGGATATGACAGTTAGGGTGAGCACGACAAAGCCTACCCGTAACAGCTGGAATAGCAGTTGTTCCTGTGCCAGCAGCGGGGGCATGGCACTCAGGACGCGGGCTAGCAAAGGTTGTTGCTGGGCGTGTTCGATAGGCCGGTGAAGCTGGCGATCAAGGGCGGCCATGAGGATGGCGTGCAATGCTGCAACGGCGGTCAGGCCATAGGCTGCCAGTGCAATAAGCAGGTGAATACGCAGCCATTCGCTGTTGGCGTGGGCCACTGCATGCCCGGTCGGGAACAGCCCTGCCAGCAGGCTGGCCAGGGTAGCGGACGGCAGCAGGATAAGCAGCAAACCATTGATGCGGCTGAACAGGCTTTGCACCCAGAATATGACCATGCCAAGCCAGATGGCCGCCGACAGGGCCAGTGCCCAGCCCAGGAACAGGCCATGACCGGCCAGTATGCCGTTGACCAGTGCGGCCCCGTGCAGGACAATCGCTGCCGTGAGCAGCGTACGATGGCTGCTGCTGGTCGTGGGCGCCGTGTGGCCACGCGCTGTGCGCACCCACAGCCACAGGCCAAGTGCCCCGTACGCCAGCGCTGCCAGCAGATGAAATACAATACTTACAGACATGGTCCCCTATATCAGGTACGTCAGTGCCAGGATCAGACCCCAGGCAGTCCCCTATTCTAGACGGTCTGCCGCAGATCAACCAGTTATAGCGATGCTTTTTCCATGCTTGATAATCTGACTCAACGGCTAAGCCGCGTCGTGAAAACGATGCGTGGTCAGGCGCGCCTGACCGAATCCAACACGCAGGAAATGATGCGCGAAGTGCGCATGGCCCTGCTCGAAGCCGACGTTTCCTTGCCCGTCGTTCGGGACTTTGTGTCGCGGGTACGCGAACAGGCCCTGGGCACCGAGGTGGCTGAAAGCCTTAACCCCGGGCAGGCGCTGGTCGGTATCGTACACAAAGAACTCACTGCTCTTATGGGCGGTGATCTGGGCGCCGAGGCCGCCGAACTGTCCCTGGCCACGCAGCCGCCTGCAATTATTCTGATGGCGGGGTTGCAGGGTGCAGGTAAAACCACGACTACCGGTAAGTTGGCCAGGTGGCTCGTACAAGGCAATCACGAGCAAAATGGTCGTAAAAGCGGCAAGAAAAAGGTGCTGGTGGTCAGTGCCGACGTCTACCGGCCTGCTGCTATTGACCAGCTAGAAACCGTGGCCGGGCAGGCGGGTGTTGACTTCTTCCCCTCCACCAGCAGCCAGACACCCACCCAGATTGCAGCTGCGGCGCATGAACACGCTAAACGACACCACTACGATGTCCTGATTGTGGATACGGCTGGTCGCCTGGGTATTGACCAAGCCATGATGGACGAAATCCGCGGCCTGCACGAACAGCTCAACCCGATTGAAACGCTCTTTGTTGTCGATGCCATGCAGGGCCAGGATGCTGTCAATGTGGCTCAGGCGTTTGGCGAGGCGTTGCCTCTTACCGGCGTCGTGCTTACCAAGCTTGATGGGGACGCCCGTGGGGGTGCCGCCCTGTCGGTGCGTCATGTGACGGGCAAGCCGCTCAAGTTTGTTGGGGTGTCTGAAAAGCTTGACGGCATTGAAGCCTTTGACCCCGAACGCATGGCACAGCGTGTGCTGGGCATGGGGGATATTGTCTCGCTGGTCGAACAGGCGCAGCGCAATATCGATGTGTCCGAGGCCGAAAAAATGGCCAAGCGGCTGAAGTCGGGTCGGAAGTTTGACCTGAACGATTTTCGGGATCAATTGCTGCAAGTCAAAAAAATGGGCGATATGGGTTCATTGCTGGAAAAACTGCCGGCACAGTTTGCCCAGGCGGCCGGACAAATGCAGGGGGCCCAGGCGGACAAACAGTTGCGCCGCACCGAGGGCATTCTTAATTCCATGACGCCCCTTGAGCGCTCGCGCCCTGAACTGCTTAAGGCCTCGCGCAAGCGTCGCATCGCAACAGGGGCCGGCGTATCGGTCCAAGAGGTTAATCGCCTGCTGACACAGTTCACTCAGATGCAGGGCATGATGAAGAAAATGAAAAAGGGTGGCATGGCCAAAATGATGCGCACCATGGGCGGCATGCGTGGCATGGGCGGTGGGTTCGGCCCATTTGGTCGCTAGCCGCGTATCAGCCCCCGCCTACCGCCATCACGATTTCCACGGTGTCGCCATCGTGCAGTACGGTGGAAGCGTGTTGGCTGCGGGGAATAATATCGCCGTTGCATTCTACGGCCAGCCTGCGCTCTTGGTAGCCCAGTTCTTGCAGCAGGCCCAAAATGGTCAGGCCGTCTTCCAGGGTTTTGGGGTCGCCATTAAGGGTGATTTGCATGGTGTTTCCTGAATATTAAATCCCAGACGCCGTGGCCCAGGCGCAGGCCGCGGCGCTCGAACTTGGTCAGTGGCCTATGCTCGGGACGCGGAGCAAAGTGTTCACACGTGTTGGACAGGCTGGGCTCGGCACCCAGCACGTCCAACATCTGTTCGGCGTAGTGTTCCCAGTCTGTAGCACAGTGCAGGTAACCCCCACCACGGATCCGGCTGGCCAGCAGCCTGACAAAGTCTGGCTGAATCAGGCGCCGCTTGTGGTGCCGTTTTTTGGGCCATGGGTCGGGGAAAAAAATGTGCACGCCGGCCAGCGAGCCGGGGGCAAGCATATGCCTAACCACGTCCACAGCATCGTGTTGAATAATACGAATGTTGGTGAGTTCTTGCTCTTGAATGTGCTTAAGCAGGGCTCCAACACCCGCGTCAAAGACTTCAATGCCCAAAAAATCCTGGTCAGGATGCGCCTGTGCAATTTGCGCGGTGGTCTCGCCCATGCCAAATCCGATCTCAAGGATGACGTCACTGGAGCGGCCAAAGGTCTGTGCCAGATCGAGTGGACTGCTGCGATACGGGACAGACCACTGCGGCAGCAGCCTGCCAAGCGCCCCTTGCTGGCTGGGCGTAATATGCGCACGCCGGTGCACAAAGCTGCGGATGTGGCCGTACTGACCGGCCGGTGTGTCAGAAGAAGAGGTCATGGTTTGACAGCCGGA